>CAMDPA010000184.1 GCA_945903565.1 Devosia equisanguinis
GGAACTCGTAGCGGTTATTCTGCGATCTGTCCTAAGCCAGTGTTAATCCGCGCCCTCTCTCCGCCACAATCGGAAAACTACGCAAAAGCGTGCAATCCCGATACGGTGTGGCTGAACCGCAACCCATTCCGCCATCGCTGGCCAGATCACCTGGATTTGTCGCGAAGCATGCTTTCCAAGTACAAGGGTAATCGCCCGCGCAAGGCGCTGCACCGAGCGAACCAAGGGGGCGGCGGATACGTGAAGGCTAGGGTCTATGCCAGTGTCATCAAATCAGGCGGTCGCCCGTCGCGCCGCCTTGGCCTCAGCCCGCCGCGGCAACATCTGCTCGACCTCGGCCAGCGACACGACCGACGCGTATTTCGCGTTCATATCGAACAGGTTGGCGGCGTGCGCGAACGCAGAACGATCGAAGCAGCACTCGTCGACGACGAAGGTCGCAAGCCCGTGCGAGAACGCATCGACCACGCTGGCACGCACGCAGCCCGAGGTCGAGACGCCACAGACGACGGCGGTGTCGATCCGCTCCTTCAGCAAATAGGTCGCGAGCGGTGTGCCGAAGAACGCGCTGGCCTTGGTCTTCTCCAGCACCCATTCGCCGTCCCGGGGCGCGATTTCCGGCGGGAAGTCGTTGAAGTGGGCCGGCAACGGCTTGTTCGCGCGCTTGGCCTTGGTGGCCTTGCCGGTCCACGCGATGTCCTCCAGCGAGGAACGCGTATAGACGATCGGCAGGCCACGATCGCGGAACACCCCGATCAGGCGCTCGATCGCTGGCATGGCTTCCCAAGAGGCCGGCCCGCAAGCGGCGGAGAACTCGGCGACCGCTTGCGCCAACGTCAGCCCCCGCGATCCCGTGAAACCGAGCGTCACGTCGACCACGATCAGCGCCGGCAGGCCGCCCATCGCCATCTCACCGTGAAAGCCGGAGCGCTGATAGGCCGCCAGCTCCTCCGCGGGGATCAGCTTTTGCCAAGCTCTCATTTCTTGTCTCCCGAAAGCACAGCCGCCCGCGCGTAACCGCCGTTGCAGTAGATCAGCGGCGAGATCTCCTCGCGGTTGCGGACTTGCAGCACGCGGCCGATGAAGATCGTATGCGAGCCGTAATCGATCTGCTGCTCCTTGGCGCACTGGATGCTGGACTGCGCGCCCTCCAGATAGGGGCCGCCGCTGGCGTCGTCGTGCCACGTGCCGCTGGCGAAACGCTCCGCGCTGGAAACCGGGCTCGAAAACAACTTGGAGACCGCCACGTTCTCGGTGTGGAGCAGGTTGACGCAAAAGCTTTCGGCTGTGCTGAGCAGGCCGTGCAACCGGCTGTCGCGATTGAAGCACACGAGCAGCGATGGCGGCGCCATGCTGAGCGACGTGACGGCCGTGGCGGTGGTGCCGTGCCGCTCGCCGTTATGCGCAACAGTCACGACCGTGACGCTGCCCGCAAGCCGCCGCATCGCGTCGCGAAACCCCTGGTCGGGCGGCTGACTCTGCCCGCCGGCATTGGACATTCTGCTGCCTCCCCGTGAATGGACGACGTCGACGTCGCCCCGCAACCGATCATAGCCATCGGCATCGTAAGATCAAAGCGGCAACAGCGGCGGCCACAACCTTTCCGTCTTACCGCTGCCCCTTACCCTCCCTTCGCCCCCGGCAAAGTAACAACCGGAAGTGGCTCCAGCGTCCGCGCCGCAAGTATCCGCTGCAACTGCCGGCGCAATGTATCCTTGATCGGCTGGGCCGCCTTGAAAATGTCCTGCACCCGCCAGAACTCCAGCGCGTGGAACTCGTCGAGATCGACGTCGATGTAGATATCGGGTCGAAGCCACTTCAGCTTCTGATTCGTGATGCTCTTTTCCATGATCTGGATCGAGTGGATCAGCACGTCCAGCGCGCTGGGACGGTTGCCATCCGGGTTACCGTACGTGGCCTGCTTCGAGGCACCGCTGACGTCGATCGCGATCGTGATGTCGGCCAGCCCCGTGACGAGATCGAACGGCAGCGGATTGACGAGGCCGCCGTCGACCAGCACGCGCGCGCCTTCGTTGACGGGCGTGAACAACAGCGGGATCGCGATGCTGGCGGCCACCGCGCGGCGCAGCGGACCGTGCTCGATCACCACCGGTTCGCGCGTCACGAGATCGGTGGCGACCACCTTCAGGGGAATGGCCAGATCACAGAAGGCGCGATTGTCGAATTCCGGCACCAGCCGCTCGAGGAGTGCTTCCGGCGCTAAGAGCGAAGAACGCAGCGGCAGCAGCCGCAGCACCTTCTGCACGGGATCGGAGCGCGCCGCGAACAACTGCCGCACCAGCTCAAAGCGGTTGCTCAGCGTCTCCTCGAACATGGCACGGACTCGCGATGCCGGCAGGCCCAGCGCATATGCCCCGCCGACCAGCGCGCCGATCGAGGTTCCCGCGATGATCTTCGGCCGCAACCCGAGCTCGTCCAGCACCTCCAGCACCAGCACATGCGCCAGACCGCGCACGCCACCGCCGCCAAGCGCCAGCGCAATCGTGGGCATAGCGTGCGGCGCGCCCGCATCGGAAAGTCCAACCGGCGGCGTTGGTGTCATGGCTGCCATTGGCTGCTCAACCTCGTCCCGCGCTCAATAGCGCATTCAGGTCGTCACTTCGGGCCGTCACTTCGGGCCAGACTTCCATACCACGCGGTCATCGACGGCGTAGAGGGCACACGGCGTTTGAGACTGCGATTGACAGCGGCTCAGCGCCACGTCGACCGCATCTTTACCCGACCGCCACGCCCACGCTCCCGACGGCGAGATGGCAAACGCGCGGGGCACGTCGGCGGCAAGAAATTTGGCATATCCGTCGGTCTTTGCCGCAGGCTTTACGTGCGGCAGCTTGCCGCCATCGTCCAGCCGCGCGAAGTTCGACGCCTTGAGGCTGGTGGCGGCCACCGGCAATTTGAAGCCGAGCGACGCGACAAACTGATCGACCGCGGGGCGCCAAACCGCGAACCCTTCGTTCAGCAGCTTGTGGCCATCCTCACCGATCGGTCCAAAGGTCGTGAGCTTCGCCCTGCCGCCCGCATCCGTGAAGGCTTTGTGCCAGCGCTTGGGCCACTCCGCTCCCCAGAATAGATCGTTCTCGACGTACAACCACAGCATTGGAATCTTGGTTTTTTCACCTGCCGTGGCCGCGATCCTCGAGATCCGCTCGCCCTGACACGGGTCGCGGGGCCGATGCTGCGGATTGCCGCCCATGCCGCCGACAAAATTGATCGCGCCGACCACCCCGGGGATCGACTTCGCGCTGGCCGCGATCGTTCCAAAACCGCCGTAGGAAACGCCTTGCAGCACGATCCGCGTGGTATCCGCCCAAGGCAGCGTCGCGGCGAACTCCACCGCCTTTTCGACTTGCGTCGACATCGCGTCCAACGCCGGACCGTAGTCGGCATTATCGCAGGCCCCGCCCGTCTCAGGATCGACGTCCTGACCGAGTTCGCCGTAGCCCACCCGCGTCAGCACCAGCACCGCGAACCCCCGCCGCACCCAGTAGCGTGCAGTCGGCAACGCCCGCCAGCGGGCCGGCTCGTGCCGCGTCAGCGAGTTGCGCCCGTGACTGAACACGACCACCGGAAACGGACCGTTCCCTTGCGGCCGGTAGTGTGTGACCAGCATTTCGCCGGTATGCGGACGCCCGCCCGGCAGCCTCAAACTGACCGGGACCCGCGCGATCGTCTCATTGATGTCGACAGCAGGTTTGACCGGCGTGGCTGCAGCAGGCGCCGGAACTGGTCCAGAAGCAGCCCCAGGACTAGCCGGCTTGGACGCGGCCACAGTCGATTGCGCCGGCTGCGCCCACGCGGAACACACCCACAGGCTCAAGGCGAAGAACCAGGGCAGGGCCCGTAACAGGTTCCGCATACGTCCTTCCCGTCGCAGTTTATTCGTCCGCCATCCGCAGGTAGGTTAGTAGGTCAAACAAAGCAGATTCGATAGGTGCATGCGCCCACACGCCGCTGAGCCCACACGTCGCTTGGATTGACAGCGCCCACCTGTTGACGGAAGCCATGCATGTGCCTGAACCCAATGTAGTCGGGCGTTGAGGGGAATTCCATGCTGTCGGGCACTCGCGTCATCGATCTTGGCTCTTTCATCACCGCGCCTCTCGCCGCCATGATGCTGGGCGATCTTGGCGCAGACGTGATCAAGGTGGAGCGGCCGGAAGGCGATCCGTTCCGCAACAGCCACGGCGGTAAGTATGGCGCGACATTCCTTGCGTTCAACCGCAACAAGCGCGGCATCGTACTCGACACCGCCATCGCCGCTGAAAAGGCACGTCTGCTCGCATTGGTTGAAACCGCCGACGTCCTGATCGACAACTTCCGCCCCGGCGTGCTCGCCAAGATCGGCCTTGAGCCCAAAGCCCTGGCGCAGCGCTGCCCGCGCCTCATCCACTGCTCCATCACCGGCTTCGGCGACGCCGGGCCCTACCGCACGCGCCCCGCCTTCGATCACGTGGGACAAGCGTTGAGCGGCCTGACCAGTTTGATGGTCGATCCCGCGCGCCCCGAAGCGTTCGGCCCGACGCTCTCCGACAACGTCACCGCGATGTATGCCTGCTACGGCGTGCTCGGCGCGCTGGTCGAACGCGGCAGCACCGGCAAGGGCCGCCGCCTGGAAGTGAACATGCTGGAGTCCTCGATGGCGTTCATCCAGGACATCTACATGGGCCTGACCCGCACCGGCCAGGTCAGCGGCAAGTACACGCGCATCACCCGCAGCCAGGCGTTCGTGCTGACCTGCGCCGACGAGAAGATGCTGGCGATCCACCTCTCGACCACCGAGAAATTCTGGGGCGAATTGCTGGCGGCGCTGGACGCAAAGGACCTCGCCGCCGATCCGCGCTTTACCACCCATCAAACCCGCGTGAAGCACTACCACGAGCTGTCTCACGCCCTGCAGCAGCGCTTCCGGGCCCGCACGCGCGGCGAATGGATGGCGTTGCTCGACGCGACCGACGTGCCGTTCTCGCCGGTCAACACTGTGGCCGACGCCCTCGCCGACCCGCAGGTCGATGCCCTCGGCACGATGGTCCGTATGGTGCACCCGACCGAAGGCGAAGTCGCCGGCATCGCCTGCCCGGTACTGGCGGACGGCAAGCGTCCCGTGCAAGCTATGCGGGCACCGCCGATGATCGGAGAGCACACCGCCGAGATTCTGGCCGAAATCGAAACGTTCATGAAATCCAAGGCGTCCGCGCCAACCAAGTAGGAGGAAACAACCGATGGCCGCAGAACAAGCCCCTGCTCGAAAAGTCCGCCGCATCGTCACCGGCCACGACAAGGCCAACAAGGCCAAGGTCATCATCGACAGCTGGGCCGACAACGTGAAGAGCTCGGCCCCGACGTCGGCCTCGATCGCGGTGTGGGCGTCGGACACGATGCCGATCGAGATGCCGATCGGCGAGGCCGGCCAGGTGGAAGACTGCGGCCAGCGCAAACTGCCGACACAGCCGCCGCCGAACGGCACCCGCTTCATCGTGATGGAGTTCGATCCCGGCGCCCAGGGTACGATGCACCGCACCGAGACGATCGACTACATCTCGTGCCTTGAAGGCGAGATCGACATGGACATGGACGATTCCACCGTGACGCTGCACGCGGGCGACGTGATGGTCCAGCGCGGCACCAACCACGCCTGGATGAACCGCTCCAAGGCCCGCGCCAGGTTGTCGATCGTCCTCGTCGACGCCAAACCGCTGGGCATCGGCCATCCCCGGAAGTAGCAGGAAGGGTAGCCCTGGAAAAGCCGCCGATCTCTTGGCATATGCATTGTGCACGGATGAACCCAGCAAAACTTCGGCAATACAGGGGCGCTTCACCCATGGCGAAAAGCACGGCCAAGTCAGGGACTATCAGCGCCATGGCCGCATCCGGTGGCCAGCAAGGCAAGGGAACGCGGGCGTCGCCCTGGCAACTGAAAACGCCGAGCCTTCAGTCTGAGTTCACCGCATTCCGCGACGAGAGCCTCGATCCGCCAGCGCTCGTCGTACAGGTTGGCAAGACAGAGCTGCGCTATCATCTGCACTGCATCGACGATCTCCGCGCGATGCTGAAGGCCCACGGCGACTGGATGTTGCTCGGCAACGCCGACGAACAAAAACCGGCAGCCGAAGGCACGGTCGAGGCCTGGGGCCGCTCGGCGTCCAATCCTGTTGGCGGCTGGTATGGCCTGAAGAAGGGTCTGCGCGGCCGGTTCGGCAACTACGTTCCGCCGGTACTTGAAGTGCTGGGCCTCGCGGAAGTCGAGCACAACGCAAAAAACAACCGCATGCGCGCCAGATAGATCGATCGAGCTATCAATTCGGATCGCATCGAGCTTTCGCAGATTGCAGCCGCTGTGGTCTCTCGGTTACTGTCGCGAACACGCCCCGCTGATCAAACCTTTGGGCGCCACCTTCCAAAGGAAGAGCCTGATGGCCTATTCGACAAGACTAGAAGTCTTCCCCCTCTCCAAGCACATCGGCGCGGAGATCCGTGGCGTCGACTTGCGCACCAAGCCTAACGCCGAGACCGTCGCCGCGATCTACCAGGCCTGGCTCGATCACCTCGTCCTCGTGTTCCCCGATCAGGAACTCGAGCAGGAGGACTTCCTGCGCGTCACCGAATATTTCGGCGAGGTCGGCCAGGTGCATCGCCCGCCCAAGTATTTCCCGCCCGGTTTCTCGCGCATCCTGCCCAACATCCTGATGATCTCGAACATCCGCGAGAACGGCGAGCCGATCGGCGTGCTGCCCGACGGCGAGATGATGTTCCACCACGACATGATCCACGCGGAGGTGCCGAGCAAGGCGACGATCCTCTACTCGCTCGAAATTCCAAAAACCGGTGGCGACACGCTATTCGCGAGCGGATACGCCGCCTACGACACGCTCGATCCCAAGGTGCGCGCGCGGCTTGAAGGCAAGCAGGCGAAGCACCATTACAACTATGGCAGCCAAGCCCGCGGCGACGGCAAGGGCACCGAGGCCTTCGCCGAAATGGCGCATCCCGTGTTCCGCACCCACGAAGAGACGAAGCGCAAGGCCGTCTACGTCAACCGCCTAATGACGGTCGAATTGCTCGATACGCCCAAGGCGGAAAGCGACGAGCTGCTGGGCAAGTTGTTCGACCACGCCGAGAAGCCGGAGTTCATCTACGCCCACACATGGCGCGTCGGCGACCTGCTGCTGTGGGACAACCGCTGCTCGACCCACGCCCGCACCGACTTCCCCGCCACCGAACGCCGCCTGATGCTGCGCACCACGGTGAAGGGCACCACGCGGCCGTATTGAGAGAAGCCCAAGCGCTTGCCGCGCGCACGGCCGCGTGCGTTACTCCCACCGATACCGCGTATTGATAGTGCGGGATCGGAGGGACCATGTTGCAGGTCGTTGAAGCCGCCGCGCCGGAGCCGCGGGATAGTTTCACGCAGCGCGTCACGGATTGGGTTTTCGGATACGACTATTTCATTTCCTACTCGCACCGCGACGGCAAGAACTACCCTCGCCTCCTTAAGGAACGACTGGAGCGCGCCGGCTTCCGCGTCTTCCTCGACCAGACCGACTATGCCCCTGGCACCAACCTGTCGCGCGAGACACGCCGCCAAGTGCTCAAGAGCAAGGTGATCGTCGTCGTCGGCCGGGAGGGCGCGCTGGCCTCGACCTGGGTCAAACGCGAGGTCGATATCGCGCTCGCCCATAGCCGCGATCCCGTGATCATCGACATCAACGGCGCGATGGCCAAGGCGCAGCCGGGAGCCGGCATTGTCGACACCGTACGCAAGGAACACTGGCTGCGCCTGCTCGAAACGGTCGAACAGGTCCCCAACGAAGCCGGCGTGCTCGTCGACGACGGCAATCCCACCGACAAAGCGGTCGGCGAACTCATCCGCTCGTTCGGCCACACACGGCAGCAGCGGATCCGCTACCGGATGCTGGCGGGCGTTGCTGGCATACTGGGGCTGGCCGCGGTGGTCGCATCCCAACAGGCGGTTGTTGCCAGACGGGCGGAGCACAGAGCCGATAACGAGCGGATCAACGCCGAGGTCACGAATCAGCGCCTGATCGCACGCAAGGCCGACCAGTTAGCCGACGCAGGCGATGGCACCGCGGCGACCCAGCTCGCCCTGGAAAGCGCCATCGCTTTGCGCGACAGGCGTAGCCGCCCTGCGGCAGCCGACGCCCTCGCCGATGCCCACCGCTCGCTGCACGCCGCCCATTACGCGCGCCGGGAGCTTGCCGTGCTAAAGGGCGAAAAATCCGTGGGAACGGCAATCGCATTCTCCCCGGATGGAAGCAAACTCGCTGTCGGCAAACGCGGCGGCGCAGTCGAGATCTACGACCGCGACGGCACCCCGCTCGTCCAGCTGAAGCACACAGCCACCATCGCCAGCGTCACATTCAGCCCGGATAGCTCGCGCCTACTGACCGCCTCGTTGGACGCCACCGCCCAGCAATGGAACGCCACGACCGGCGAGCGGATTGGCCCAGCGATGCGCCACGAGGGCGGCATTCATCGCGCCGGCTATGATCGGAATGGCACGCGCATCGTCACGGCCGGGGCCGACAAGCGCGCCGCAATCTGGGATGCCGGCGACGGACGGCCGCTCCACGCGCTCGCCGACCATGGCGGCCCCGTGCGCGACGCCCGCTTCAGTCCGGATGGGCAACGCATCGCCACGGCTTGCGATGATGGCAAGGTCCGCCTGTGGCAAACCTCAGACGGCAACCTCGAACTCACACTGGAAGGCGCTGACGGACATGTCGACGTCGTGCGCACGGTCTCGTTCAGCGGCGATGGCCGCCAGCTCGTTTCAGCGGGCGTCGACAAGTGGGCCGTGGTCTGGAACCTGGAGGCCGGCACATCGCGGCGACTGGCCGGGCACGACGACACCCTGTTCGGTGCTGCGTTCGATCCCAGCTCGCGCCGCGTACTCACGTTCTCGGAGGACTTCACCGCGCGGGTCTGGAGCAGTGAGACCGGGCAGCAGTTGTTACGCCTGCAGCACGACGCCTGGGTCCAGTCAGGCGAGTTCAGCCCGGACGGCACCGAGGTGCTGACGGCGTCGAAGGAGAACGCGGTCCGTCTCTGGGACCTCGCCACTGGTGAACTCAAGACAGTTTTGACCGGTCACGACACCTCGGAAAAGATCGCGACGTTGGCGACATTCGACCCAAAAACCGAGTTGGTCGCAACCACGAGCTGGGACGGCACCTCGCGACTGTGGACGGCAGCCGCCGGCGTCGAGATCAAGGTCCTCAAGACCGGCCAGAACCAGGTGCTGGCGGCAGCCTTCAATCGCGACGGAACGATGGTTGCCACGGGAACCCCTGGAGGCCTCAACACCGGCTACCTCAGCATCTGGAACGCAATGACCGGCGCGCGGATCCATGGTCCACTCACGACACCGGGAAGGAACTGGCGGCTGGCGTTCCATCCCCACCGCGACACCGTCGCCGCCGTAGCCGGGAGAAACGCAGACACAGGCGCCAGCTCTGTCATATTGCTCGATGTGCCCAGCAAACGCGTGGCGACGCTCGTCCATGCGCCGCGCGTCGCCTCGAACGAAGCTTTACGCAGCGTGCACTACAGCGCCGACGGGACCAAGCTGTTGTCCGCTGGGCAAGACGGAAAAGCCCGCATCTGGAACACGACGACGTTCGAGCAGATCGGGCCCGCGCTCGATCACGGCGCGGGTATTCACGTTGCAGCGTTCGACGCAACCGCAAACCGCGTTGTAACCGGCGGCTTGACAGGGTGATTCAATTCACCGCGTATGATGGCGGCGCGAACAGAGTTCTAACGGTCTCCGCCCGACGGAGACCACCGATGAACGCGCTGACCTTGTTCCAAGCCCTCGAAGCTATCCCGGATCATCGGACCAAGAAGGGCAGACGCTTT
>CAMDPA010000185.1 GCA_945903565.1 Devosia equisanguinis
CCGGCGGAAGCCGCTGCTCGCGTCATCCGTCTCGTCCGGCTTGCTTTCAAGCTTACGCTCAAGCGTATGGTCAAATCGATCGCTCATGGGATGGCATTAAGCCACCACCCGAGCCCGCCCGAAACGTGGGGGCCGGACACCGCTTACGAGGGAACGACAGCGCCCGCGGCAAAAGAGGGCTTCCAAGGAGCGGGTCCATGGCCAGCATCCTCCAGTTCGTCGCACGAACCGAGCAGGTTCGCCGCCGCATCTCGAGCGAGGCAGTATTGCAGTGTCAGATCGTCATCTTTCCGGGCGTGCGCTACGAGCGCTGGGAAGACGACGGCGGCAACAATCCGACGCCACAGCCAAAGCGCAAGCGCGCCCTTCGCGCACGCGCTCAGAAGGCTGGCTGAGCAGCGCCGCGCAGGCGTTTGAAATCAAAAACTGAGCTTGCGGCAGGCGGCCTTGAGCAGGTTCTGCTCCAGCTCGGCCGCATACGTTCGGCCCTTCATCGGCGCCTGGATCACGATCAGGCCTCGCCGGGTCGGCGCGGTCACCTGCGAAATATCGGGATCGGCACTGCGCAACTCCGTCAGCGGCCCGAGAAACCGGTCGCCTGGCGGCAGCACCAGCAGATTGACGTTGAGCCGCCGTTGCTCGGAAGCGGGCATGGCGTAGAAGCTCTCGCCCTCTTGGGTGTAGGCTGAAAGCGTCCAGCCGGGCTCCGCCAGTACGGCACGCACGGACAGTGGGCCATCGCCGACATCGAACCGGCAGATGGCATAGCGCGCATCAGGCATCTGGAGGGGCAGCACCTGGGCGCGCGGCTGCGCTTGCGGCAAGATCACAAACGCATTGCTCGGAAGTGTTCGTGCCAACCGCGTGTAAGCGTCGGTGCGATAGATCTTCGGCAGCGCGAACACCGTGCAGATGTGCACGATTCCCGCCGCCAAGAGAGCCGCCACCACGACCGGCCACCGCCGCAGCAGATTGCGAACGATCTTCATCGGCAGCCGATCCTGCGAATGGAAGGCAGAAGAGCCGCGCTCTCCGCGACGGTCGGTTTGGGCTCGATCATCGTCAGCATCAGGGTCAGGCGGCCAGCGCCGCCGACAGGCAGCCAATTGCCCGGCCGCGCCTCGCGCGCCAGCACGATGAAGAACGAGCCGTCCGGATTGGCCGCGATCGTTTGGCTCGTGAACGAATGCCGCTCGGCCGAATTGGGGATCAACAGGCCGTGGTCGTCGTAGACCACCAGATTGAACCATGTCGCATCGATCGCCTCGGCCTCGATCAGATATTCGCAGCTCGAGTGCAAACGCCGGCCTTCGACGTCGTAGCGTGCTTCCCAAGTAGCCGCGATTTGCGTGCTGACCGGCAGGCTGCCGAGTTTGGCATAGCGGGCGCGCGTGTAGGGATCGAGATCGCGCTGCCCTGACCGCGACCACATCGACCACGGCCCCGTGCGCTGGGTCGTCAGGCGGGTACCGTTGTCGACGACATAGAACGCGGAGCCGACACCGACCACGAGCGCCAGGGCGACGAACAAAATTGCGTTGGCCAACAGCGATATCCACGCAAGCACCGCGCGCCGTATACGCACGAGCTGGAAGCCGAACGAGACTGTCGGTGTCGTGCTTGCCATATCACTGACGCGCCCGCAGGACGTTGAGCGAGTCCGTCGACGTGGCCGGGCCTTCGGCGCGGCGGTCAACTGCACCGGGCACCGTCGCGGGACCAGGAGGAGTTGGTAGCGCGCCCCGGCGCTGCTGCTGCTGATCGGGGGCTGCTGGACCTTCCGCGGGCAGACCACTGGCCTTGCGCATCGTCAGCGCCAGCTTTTTCAAGGCCTCGCGCGTTTCATTCGGCATGATGCTCTGCTGCCGGCGCGGTGCGCCGGCGGTGGTTGCCACCTGATCGCGGCGCGCGGGTTCCGCCGCCATCTGCGCGCGCTCGGCAGCCTGCACGGGATGCATGGGAAGCCCTGGAATTGTCGGTATCCGCGTGGTGCCGTGCCCGGTCGTCATCAGCCGCTTGTAGGCCTCGGCCGCGACGCCGCCGCCGGTGGTGCCATTAGCCATCGGGCGGTTGTCGTCGTTGCCGAACCAGACGCTGGTGACGTATTTCCCGGTGCCCCCGACAAACCAGACGTCGCGCGGACCGGTGCTGGTGCCGGTCTTACCGATGACATGAGTGAAGTCGAGCGCGGCGCTCTTGCCGGTGCCATCCGTCACAACGCGATGCATCAGCTGGTTCATGTGCTGGGCGACGCGCGGGGCAACGATCTGCGGCGCCTCCGGCTCGTCGCGCTCGCGGCTGTACACCAGCTCGCCCTTAGAATTCATGATCTCGAGCACGCCATAGGGCTTCGCGCGCTTACCGCCATTGATGTAGGTGGCGACGCCGCCGGTGTGCTCGAGCGGCGTGATGCCGTAATCGCCCAGCGCCATCGAGCACGTGCGGCGGATGCCGCGAATGCCGACGCGTTGCGTCATCTCGATCACCTTCTCGCGGCCGACGGCAAACGACAATTCAGCCGCCGTCGTGTTGAGCGACTTGGCGAACGCCATCCACATCGGCATGCGCCCGCCGCCGCCATGGCTGCCGCCATAGTTCTGCGGATGCCAGTTGCCGCATGAACGCGAGCTGTCGGAGACCGATCGTTCGGGCGTGTAGCCGTTTTCGAGCGCCGACGCATACACATAGATCTTGAACGACGAGCCCGGCTGGCGCTTGGCGCGCGTGGCACGGTTGAACTGGTTGTCGCCGTAGTCGGGCCCACCCGCCAAGGCGCGCACCATGCCATCGGGCTCCAGCACGACGATCGCGCCCGAGTTGAAGCGGTGCTGGCGGCCCTTCTGGCGGATCGAGGTCTGCAGCGTTTCTTCCGTATGCTTCTGCAGGGCGAGATCGACGGTGAGGCGTGCCGTCAGATTGTACTGACCCTTGCCGTCCATCAGCTTCTGCACTTCGTCGAACGCCCAGTCCAGGAACCAGTCGGGACTTTCGGTCTGGCGGTTCTCGACGGTCTGGGCGGGATAAAGCCGGGCCTGATGCACCTGGCCCTCGGTGTAGTATCCGGCTTCGACGAGATTGGAGAGCACTTCGTTTGTGCGCGCGCGTGAGGCCGGCAGGTTGACGTGCGGCGCATACTTCGTCGGCGCCTTGTAGAGGCCGGCCATCATCGCCGCCTCCGCCATCGTCACCTCGCGGATCGACTTGCCGAAGTAGAATTGCGCCGCTGCCTCGACACCGAATGCGCCGCCGCCGAGATAGGCACGGTCGAGATACAGCTTGAGAATCTCGCGCTTTGTCAGCCGTGCTTCAAGCCAGAAGGCGAGGAACACTTCCTTGATCTTGCGGGCCAGCGAGCGCTCGGAGGTAAGGAACAGGTTCTTGGCGAGCTGCTGCGTCAGCGTCGAGCCACCCTGCACGGTTTCGCCGGCCTTCAGGTTCTCGATCAGCGCGCGCGCCGTACCGATGAAATCGACACCGAAGTGCTCGTAAAAGCGGCGGTCCTCGGTGGCCATCGTGGCCTTGATGACGTAGTCGGGAATCTCGTCGAGCGGCACGGCGTCATTGATGTTGATGCCGCGCTTGCCGATCTCGTTGCCGTCCACGTCCAGGAACTTGACGCTGAACTTGCCAGTGGCGAGCAGCTTGCCATCCTCGATCTCGGTCAAGGCCGGCAGCGCCAGCATGTACAGCACGACAAGGCCGCCCGCGCCCATCGTCAGGCACTCGGATACGCCCTCGTTCGCGAGCTTGCGCCAGCCTGCCAGCCGGAAGCGGGCAAAGTAGCTCGACAGCGTGTTATAGTGATCCTTGAAGCGGTCCCACACCGCGGCCGACGTCGAATCGACCCAGGCATCGACGCCGAGCCAATTGATCCGGCGCGTGCTCCCGCCCTGTCGGAAGAACCAGTCGCTCACGGCACTTCGCTCACGTTAACGAGCCCCTGCTACAGACCTGTCAGAATAGAGTCGCGGCGACATCCCGATTCGGCCCATAGCCGCCTAGCATCTGCCACATGACATGATGAAGTTGCTTCATCGACTCACATGACGGCGGAATTCGGATTGTTTATATCCTCCCCAGGATCAATGCGAGGGATCAGTTTGCAACACTCAGAGCAACCCGCCGAGCAGCCGTTCTGGCGGACCAAGGCCCTCGAGGACCTGAGCCCCACCGAATGGGAGTCGCTGTGCGACGGCTGCGGCCGCTGCTGCCTCGTCAAACTGGAGGACGAGGAGGCCGGCGAGGTCCATCTGACCCGGCTCGCCTGCCGGCTGCTCGATCATGGGACATGCCGCTGTTCCGACTACGATAACCGCTTCGACAAAGTCCACGACTGCATCAAGATCGACGCGGCCAAGGTACGCACGATCGACTGGCTGCCCGCGACCTGCGGTTACCGGCTCGTGGCGGAAGGCCGCGACCTGAATTGGTGGCACCCGCTGATTTCGGGCGACCCCGACACCGTGCATCAGGCCGGCGTTTCCGTGCGCGGCTGGGCACGCTGCGAATCGAAGGTCAAGCCGAGCAACATGCACCGCTACATCATCAAGGATTTCGGCGCGTAGGTTTCCGCCTCCGCTGCGGCACAGCCGCGCGCCATGCCGGTCGCACGTCGTGCCGAGCGCGACGAATGCGCCACGATTTCGCGCCTGCAAAGAATGCTGTTCGCATTGGCGAGATTTCTCTCGCCGAAAATTGCTCGGCAAGCGCTGGTTCGAGATTGCGGCCGCACGCACGCGACTTCAACTTTGGACGAACTCTGGCACTGGCCGAGTTGCGCGCTTCTGGGTAGCTTGGGCTCCCTCTCTCCCCCAGTACCCGGAGCTACCCATGGCGGACGCCCCAACACCGAAATTCTCCACCCTCGCCGTCCACGCCGGCGCAGCCCCGGATGCCTCGACCGGCGCCCGCGTAACGCCGATCTATCAAACGGCATCCTACGTCTTCAACGACGCGGACCATGCCGCATCGCTGTTCGGCCTCGAAGCGTTCGGCAACATCTACACGCGCATCACCAACCCCACTCAGGCCGTGCTCGAAGGTCGTGTCGCCGCCCTCGAAGGTGGAACCGCGGCGCTTGCCGTCGCGTCTGGCCACGCCGCGCAGTTCCTGGCGTTTCATACGCTGCTGGAGTCGGGCGACGAGTTCGTCGCGGGCCGGCAGCTCTATGGCGGCTCGATCAACCAGTTCAACCACAGCTTCAAGAAGTTCAACTGGAACGTCGTGTGGGCCGACGCCACTGATCCCGCCTCGTTCGAGCGCGCGATCACGCCCAAGACGAAAGCGATTTTCTGCGAATCAATCGCCAACCCCGGCGGCCTCGTGATCGACCTCGCCGCCATCGGCGCGATCGCCAAAAAAGCCGGCATTCCCTTCATCGTCGACAACACGCTGGCCTCGCCCTACCTGTGCCAACCCAAGGATTTCGGCGCCGACATCGTCGTCCACTCGCTGACAAAATTCATGGGCGGGCACGGCAATTCGATCGGCGGCGTGCTGGTCGACTGCGGCACCTACGACTGGCTCGGCGCCAAGCACCGCTACAAGACGCTGGTCGAGCCGAACCCGTCCTACAACGGCATCGTGCTCGCCGAGACGATCGGCAACTTTGCTTTCGCGATCGCCGCGCGCGTGATGGGCCTGCGCGACATCGGCCCGGCGATCTCGCCGTTCAACGCGTTCTTGATCCTCACCGGCATCGAAACCCTGCCGCTGCGCATGCGCGCGCACTGCGAGAATACCTTAGCCGTGGCGACCTACCTGTCGAAGCATCCCAAGGTCGCGTGGGTGAACTACGCCGGCCTGCCCTCGAGCCCCAACCACGCGATCCAACAGCGCATCGCTCCCAACGGCGCGGGCGCGGTGTTCACGTTCGGCGTCAAGGGCGGGTATGAGGCTGGCGTGAAGGTCGTTGCCAATCTCAAGCTGTTCTCGCACCTGGCCAACATCGGCGATGTCCGGAGCCTCGTGATCCATCCCGCGTCCACCACCCACCGCCAACTCACGGACGAGCAGAAGAAGGCGGCGGGGGCCGGGCCCGATGTTGTGCGGTTGTCCGTCGGCATCGAGGACAAGGCCGATATCATCTCAGACCTCGAGCAGGCGCTGGCGGCGGTGTAGCCTTCGCGCTGATAAGCCGTAGGTCGGGCTGAGGCCGGCACTTCTGGCGGTCGAAGCCCGACGTATCGTTGGGAGATGTCGGGCTTCGCGCGAAGGCCGCTCAGCGCCGACCTACAAGCGCACGACGCCCTGCTGTTTTTTCACTGCACGATGAGTTTCAGCTCTTCGACGAACGGGCGGACCTTCGCCATTTGATCGCGCACGACGGTGCCGAGTTCGGCGGGGGTGGAGCCAACGGATTGCGCGCCAAGGTCGGCAAGGCGCTTGCGGATCTCGGGCTCGTCGGCGACGGCCTTGATCGCGCTATGGAGCTTGGCGATGACGGGCTCGGGCGTGCGCGCGGGTGCGAAGTAGCCGTTCCAACCGGCAAGCTCCATGTTGGGGAAACCCAGCTCGCGTACGGTCGGCACATCCGGCAACAGCGGGATGCGAGTGGCCGCCAGCGTCGCCATCGCCTTCATCGATCCTGAGCGCACGAACTCGAGCGATGACGAGAGCTGGTCGCCGCCAAGATGAATGCGACCCGCGACCAATTCCTGCACCATCGGTGCCGCCCCGCGAAACGGTACGTGATCGACCTTGATGCCAGCGTCCCGCTTGAACACCTCGACCACCAGATTCATCGTGCTGCCGGCGCCCGTCGAGCCGTAGAACATCGGCTCCTTGGTTTCCTTGGCAAGAGCTGCGAACGCCTTAAGGTCGCCTGCGGCCACTTTCGTGCTCGCCAGCACGATCATCGGCACGTTGGCGGCAAGCGAGACCGGCGCGAAGCTGTCGAGGTCGTGGCGGGCGCGGCCGGCAAACTGCAACGACGTGGTCGTCGTCGAGAAGGTCAGGTTGTGGAACAGCAGCGTGTAGCCGTCGGGCGATGAGCGCGCGACCGCTTCCGCGCCGACCGAGCCGCCGGCACCGCCGGTGTTTTCGATGATGAACGGCTGGCCCAGCGATTGCTGCAAGCGTTGGCCGAAGATGCGCGCCAAGAGATCGGTCGTGCCCCCGGCGGGGAACGGGACGACGACGCGGATCTGCTTGTTGGGAAATGCGTCCTGGGCCGAGGCGTGATGACAGAAAGCGACGGCAGCGCCAGCCGCGAGCAGATGGGCAAGTGGTGCTTGTCGGCGTGCCTTCATCGTTCTCTCCCCGGGATGGCGTCCATGAGTTGGCTCTGATGAAAATTGCATCATACGCAGGGCCGCAGCAAGGGCTGTAGCCGCCGAAACGAAACAGCCCGCCATTGCTGACGGGCTGCCCACTGCCACGGT
This sequence comes from Devosia equisanguinis, assembly GCA_945903565.1. Classification (GTDB taxonomy): domain Bacteria; phylum Pseudomonadota; class Alphaproteobacteria; order Rhizobiales; family Hyphomicrobiaceae; genus CAMDPA01. The sequence goes on from CAMDPA010000185.1 coordinate 7,383, forward strand.
TTCAGACCCGGGGGGGTCTGACACCCATCGCATCACTTCGCCAGCGGATCCGGGCGGTACTGGAAATGCGCGGCGAGCGGCTTGGTGCCCTTGCCGCCTTCGATCAGCCAGGGCGTGCGGTCGCCGTTGGCGGCCCACAGACCACGGCCTTTCCAGCCGGCGTTGGGATCGTCGATGCGGCCGTCGAAGCCCTTGGCGTAGAAGCCGAGCGGATACGGGACCTGGATCGAGACCATCTTGCCGTCCTTGTCGAGCGCGACGAGCCCGTCCATCACGTTGGCGGTCGACATCGGGATATCCTCGCCGAGGCCGAACGTGTTGTGCTGGTCGACCCACGAGTAGTAGCTCGACTCCACGCTGTTGTTGCCGAGGCCCTTGAAGCCGGGACCGGGATACTGGTGGAACGTCCAACCCTCGGGGCAGTGGTCGCCGGTCGCAGCGGGGCCGTTGAGCGGGCCCTTGCACTTACGGCGATCGAAGATGCCCATGTGGCCGCTTGCGAGCGAAACGACGGCACGGCCCTGCTTGTCGATATCGCCACCGCGCACGCCGAAGCCCGGCATCGGCACGTTGTACATCTCTGCAAGGGCGCGGTGCGGGTTGGGACCCGGATCGACACGCACGACTGCGCCGGGATTGCCACGAATGGTCCCCCAGATCGAGCCGTCGACCGGGCTCGGCATGACGGCATAGAACGTCGCCGCGATGCGCTTGTCCTTGGTCGGATCGACCGGCTGGTTCGGCTGGACATAGTCGTCCCGCTTGCCGTTGCCGTTGGTGTCGAGCACCAGTGCGGTCCAGCCCTGCGACTTCTCGATATCGCCGGTCGCGTCCAGCATCTTGGTATTGATCCAGCCGACGTTACCGCCGCCGCCGCCCGTGCTCATCCACACCGTCTCGTTGGCGTCGTAGCCGAACTGCAGATGGTGCGAGCCAAAGCAGGTCTGATAGGCGGTGTACTTCTTGGTCTTGGGATCATACATCGTCACGCGACGATTGGTGGAGTCTAGCGGGAACTCAACTGCCGACGGGTGTGTCGAGCCCTTCCTGCAGAAGTCGGGATTCTGCGGCTTGTGACCGGTCGCGGCCATCCACACGCGGCCCTGCCGGTCGAGCATGGAGTTGTGGTTGTTGGCGCGGCTGTCCCAGATGTTCTCCTCACCCCAATACGCGGAGGGCTGCAGGATCTTGATCGAGCCTGCGTTACCCGGTCCGAGCGCCAACGGCATGTCCGGCGTGGTCGGAAGCGTGAACGACGTAGCCACGTTTTTCACGGGATCGAGGATCGGCATCTCATCGCACGCGTGCTCGCACTGTCCGTATACGGGACCGTAGGCGTTGACCGTTGGATAGCGCCGATCGCTGGCGATCAGGTCGTGCAGGTACTGCTTGGGATTGTGCCAGTCGCGCAGCGTCACGACGATGTTGCGCTCCTTGCCCTGGGGACGGTTCGGCTTGCTGTCGGGCAGAGCTCCCTTGGCGATCTTCTCGGTCCATTCGCCGAAATACTTGAACGGCGCGCCGCCGAGCTGGCCGGCCAGAATGTTGATCATGTTCTCGCCGGCCTGACCGGACTGAACACGGCGCATCCAAGCATCTTCGTGCTTGTTGTTGGCCTCCTTGAGGAACATCTCCGGGATGGTCCGGGTGGACAGCTGGCCAAGCTGGTGGCAGCCGACGCAGCCGTTGTTCTTCATGTCGTTGAGCCACTGCGCCTGCGTGACCTTGGCGGGGATCCCGCTCTTGCCGGTGCCGAACTTGTCGGCGGTCGGGATCTCCAGCATCGCGAACCAGTAGGCCGCCGGATAATACTGTGCGGCAGCCGCTTCGCTGGGCGCGATCACGGCCGTGAGATTGAGTTGCTGGCCCGGCGCACTCTTGACCTTGGGGCTGTCGACGAGGCCGTAGCCGCGCACCCAGATGTCGTAGTTCGCCTTCGGCAGATCGGGGACGACATAACGGCCCTGATCGTCGGTGACGACGGTGCGGATGAAGCGCACACCGAGTTCGCGCGTGTCCGCGATCACCCAGACGCCGGCTTCGGGACCCTTGGCGCTGCGCACCACGCCGCCGATGTCGTCGTTATCGATGGCGACGGTTTGTGCCTGGGCCTGTCCTGGGGTCAGCGTCGCTGCCGCGAACAGTGCCGCGGCGGAGACCGTAAAGGCCAATGCCGAAAGTGAACGTAGAGATCGCATGCAGGTTCCTCCTGTTAGTTCGTTGAGATCCTGGATTTCAGCACCCGGGTATCACTTCTTAGTGGCCCACCTTGGGAGGCGCGCGGATAGCGCTCAATCGTAATCCCATTCCTGGGCCAGTTTCAATCGTTGGTTTCAGTACTGCCAGGGCAATCGCTCGAGAAAGGGGCTTGCGGAGAGAGAAAGGGGATTCACAAGAGGTGAGTCGGTGTGATTGATGGGCTTCCATCCGAATCGGATGGAGAAGGCCCATGTCCGCAGCCCGCCCGCAGCTTGCCACCCCGTCGAAG
>CAMDPA010000186.1 GCA_945903565.1 Devosia equisanguinis
AGGCATCGGCCGGATCGCCGCGCGGGTGTTCGAGCAGCTCGTCACGCACCCGCCGCGGACGATGCGGATGCTGGTCGACGAGACGAGGCGTTGTAGATGGTACGGGTCAGTTCAGAGGACGACCTGAGCCAAGGGGATAGGTATGATCCCGCCGCCTCTCTACGTCTCGCAAGCGGTTCTCCGACCTGATTTCCAAATAGCAGAATAGAATAAATCCAATGGCACTCATTGCCAATGCATACCAGAATGCGATCAGCGCATAGAATAATGGGGCTTGGCTCTGCATAATAGTGTTTCCTCCAGATCGCCCGATGGGTCTATCCAACCTATGCCCATGAACCAACCTGCGCAACTTGGGGATCGCCGTGGTAGTTGGGGACGGCCACCTTCAGGCGCCTGCCCCGCGGCTGGCCATCGCCACCGCAAAAGGTCCGTGACCGGGGCGGGCGGTTGGGTCTAAACTTGGGGTAGGCGCGGGTAAGGCGCTGCGATCAGGGGGCAACGCTGGCTGCCGCGCGATGCGGGCGGCTCGTCGAGGGAACATGCGAACGATCATTGGTATCATCGTCGCCGTTGCGGCCCTGGCGGGGCTGGGCGGCGTATTCGTTTCGCGCCCGTCGATCGCGCCGATCGAGCGGCCGCAGGCGAGCACGTTTCCGGCGGAGGCGGTCAAGGCCGGGGCGAGCCTTGCGGCGGTCGGCAACTGCATCACGTGTCACACGAAGGATAGCGGCGCGCCGTTCGCGGGTGGCCGGGCGATCGAGACGCCGTTTGGGCGCATTTATGCGACCAACATCACGCCCGATCCCGTCACCGGTATTGGCCGCTGGTCGGAGCCTGCGTTCGGGCGCGCGATGCGCGAGGGCGTGGCGCGCGATGGGCGGCATCTGTATCCGGCGTTTCCGTATGATCACATGGCGAAGACGTCCGATGCCGACATCAAGAGCGTCTACGCTTTCCTGATGACGCGCACGGCCACACCCGCGCCAACGCCCGCCAACGAGCTCGGCTTCCCCTACAGCTCGCGCAGCCTCGTGGCGTTCTGGAAGCTGCTCTATCACGACCGCAGTCCGTTCAAGCCGCAAGCGGCGCAATCCGCCGAGTGGAACCGTGGCGCTTATCTCGTCGAGGGCCTCGCCCATTGCGGCTCGTGCCATACGCCGCGCAACGCGATGGGGGCGGAGGATCCGTCGAAGCCCTACGCCGGCGCCGACGTGCAGGGCTGGACCGCGCCGGCGCTCGGTGCAACCTCCGACGCTGCCGTGCCGTGGACCGCCGATCGCCTGTACGACTATCTGCGTAAGGGGCGCAGCCCTCAGCACGGCGTCGCGGCAGGGCCGATGGCGCCGGTGGTGCGCAATCTGGCAGGTGTCTCCGATGCGGACATCAAGGCGATAGCGACCTACGTCGCTTCGATCGCGGGTGCGCCGAGCGCGATGCGGCAGGCGCAGGCGACCCAAGCCATCGCGCGGGCTAAAGGTGAGGGTGCGCCGAGCAGGAATGCGCCGTCGGGGCCGGGGGCTGCGATTTATGCGGGCGCGTGCGCGCAGTGTCATGGCGAGGCGGGGCGCGCGCCGCTCGATCCCGCGCTCAATCTGGCGCTGTCGACATCGGTTCGAGCGGGGTCGCCGAATAATCTCGTGCGCGTTATCCTGAGCGGCATCCAACAGGCGGACAACGCGCCGGGACCACATATGCCGGGGTTCGCGACAGTGCTCGACGACAAGCAGACGGCGGATCTCGTCGCTTATGTGCGGGCGAGCTTCACGGATCGGCCGGCGTTTGCTGGCGTAGATGGCGCCGCGCGGCGCGCGCGGTAGGACGTGCGAATAACGCGGCGGTGGCGCAAGCGGCTGCCCCTCACCCCGACCCTCTCCCCTCGAAAAGAGGGGAGAGGGAGAAATAGCGCTCTGCCCTCTGAAAGGGGGGGAGGGGGAGAAACAAGCAGGAGACCATGGCGATGGCCAAGCTCGAGATCAACGGCAACGCGGTGAACGTCGACGCCGAGCCGGATACGCCGCTGCTGTACGTGCTGCGCGACGATCTCAAGATGAACGGCGCGAAGTTCGGTTGCGGCCTGGGCCAGTGCGGCGCGTGCACCGTACTGGTCGACGGCAAGGCGGCGTTCTCGTGCGTGGTGCCGGTATCGGTGCTCGAAGGCCGCAAGATCACGACGATCGAAGGTCTCGGCACGATCGAAAAGCCGGGCCCTGTGCAGCGCGCCTTCATCGAGGAGCAAGCGGCCCAGTGCGGCTACTGCACCGCGGGTCTCGTGATGCGGACGGAGGCGTTACTCAAGGCCACCCGGCAGCCGAGCGAGGCGCAGATCCGCGACGGCCTGTCGCCCAACTTGTGCCGCTGCGGAACCTACAACCGCGTGATCAAGGCTGTGCAGCGCGCCGCGCAGTATATGCGCACGGCGTCCGCCGAAGCTGGCAGCGACAAGACGTGAGGAGTGTCGTCATGACCAAGAAAACCAACGCTTCGAAAACGCCTGGCGCGCTGTCCCGTCGTTCGTTGCTGGCAGGCGGCGGTGCGCTCGTCGTCGGCTTCTCGATGGCCGATGCGTTTGCCCAGGCCCCGTCTGCACCAGGTGCGGCACCAGCCGCGCCGCCGCTGCCCGGCGCCTTGCGCGGCGCGCCGATGATCGACTCGTGGATCAGGATCGATGCGGCGGGCAAAGTCACCGTCTTCACCGGCAAGGTCGAGATCGGCCAGGGCATCAAGACCGCGCTGATACAAGTCGCGGCCGAGCAACTTTCCGTGCCGGTTTCCTCGATCACGCTGGTGACGGCGGATACCGCGCGCACGCCGGGCGAGGGCTACACCGCCGGCAGCCAATCGATGCAGGACTCGGGCACCGCGATCATGCATGCGAGCGCACAGGCGCGGGAAATCCTGATCAAGGTCGCCGCGGAAAAACTCGGCGCTGATGTTGCAAGCCTCAAGGCTGAGGGCGGCTCCGTCGTCGCGCCCGATGGGCGCAAGCTCGGCTATGGCGAGCTGGTCGCCGGCGACGTGCTGAAGGTGAGGGCGGAGCCGGGAGCGACGTCCAAGCTCGTCCGGCACGCCGACTACAAGGTGATGGGCACGTCGATGCCGCGCGTCGACATCCCCGCCAAGGTGACCGGCGGCGCGGCCTTCATTCAGGACTTCCGGCCCGACGGCATGCTGCACGCGCGCGTCGTGCGTCCACCGAGCTATGGCGCGAAGCTGGAAAGCGTCGATACCGCCAGCATCGAGAAGCTGCCCGGCGTGCGCTCGGTGATCCGCGACGGCAACTTCCTGGCCGTCGTCACGGCCCGCGAGTTCCAGGCCGTGAAGGCGATGGAGAAGCTGGCGGCGGCCGCCAAATGGTCCGAGCGCGAGACGATGCCGGAGCAGGCGTCGTTCTATTCCTGGCTCAAACAACAGGACAAACGCGCGATCACGATCCGCGACGACAAGGGACCGGCGGGCCAGCCGGTCAAGACGCTCGAGGCGGAGTATCATCGCCCCTATCACATGCACGGTTCGATCGGGCCGGCGTGCGGCGTCGCGCAGTTCAAGGACGGCGAGATGACGGTGTGGGCGTGCTCGCAGGGCATGTTCCCGCTCCGGGCCGCGATTGCCGAATTGGTGAAACTGCCGCCGCCGAAGGTGCGCTGCATCCACCTCGAAGGCCCCGGATGCTACGGCCACAACGGCGCCGACGATGCCGCCGCCGACGCCGCCTACATCGCATTCAAGCTGCCGGGCGCGCCGGTTCGCGTGCAGTGGATGCGCCACGACGAGCACCTGTGGGAGCCCTACGGCGCGGGCATGGCGATGCGCGTGAAAGCCTCGCTCGACAGCGAGGGCATGTTGACCGGCTGGGACTACGATGTGTTCACCGACGCGCACTCGACGCGGCCGGGCGGGGCGGGCTCGACGCTCGTCGGTCAGGCGATCGAGAACGCCTTCAAACTGCCGCCGCCGCAGCCGATCCCGCAGCTGAACGGCTCGGGTGATCGCAACATCATCCCGCCCTACAAGGTGGCGAACCTCAAGCTGGTGCATAATTTCCAGCCGCACATGAAGCTTCGCGTGTCCGCGCTGCGCGGGCTCGGCGCCTATTCCAACGTGTTCGCCATCGAGAGCTTCATGGACGAACTGGCGGCGGCGGCGGGCGCTGATCCCGTGGCGTTCCGGCTTAAGCACCTGACCGATCCGCGCGCGATCGACGTCGTCAAGCTGACGGCGGACAAGTTCGGCTGGAAGGCGGGCGCCGTTACCGGCGCGGGTGTCGGGCGGGGGCAGGGCATCGCGTACTCGCGCTACAAGAGCACGGCTGGCTATTGCGCCGTCGCGGTGGAGGTCGATGTCGACCGCGAGACGGGGCGTGTGCGCCTCATTCGCGCGGTTTCGGCGGCCGACAGCGGCACGGTGGTCAACCCGGACGGCATCAAGAACCAGATCGAGGGCGGCATTATCCAGGCGGCATCGTGGACGTTGCACGAGGCCGTGCAGTTCGATCGCACGCGCGTGCTCTCGCGCGACTGGAGCCGCTATCCGATCCTGCGCGCCAACGAGACGTTCGAGAGCGTCGAGATCCACGTGATCGACCGTCCAGGCACGCCGTTCCTGGGCACGGGCGAATCCTCGCAAGGCCCGGCCGGCGCGGCCATCGCCAATGCGGTGTTCAACGCGACGGGCAAACGGATGCGCGCACTGCCGTACACGCCGGCGCGGGTGAAGGAGGCGATCGGGGTTTAGCTAAGGCCAGGTGCGCAAGGGGCTTGCGTGGCGGGCTCGTTTTATCGGTGAAAATGATCGGAATTCGTGAGTGAACAGGTTCTTTTCACCCAGGTCATTCGAGAGGCCACTCTGGCTGGTCGACAGCACGTGGATCGAACATGGCCCATTCGGCTTGTGGATCGCGGATCAATTGCGCCCGCGCCTGAGGGTGGAGCTCGGCTCATTTCGCGGCTACTCGTTTTCCCTGTTCTGCCAGGCTCTCGCGAAGCATTCAGAGCCCTGGAATGCAGTTGCAATCGATAACTGGGAGGGAGACAAGCATAGCGGCTTCTTCAAGAGCAAAGGCGATGAGATCTTCGCTGCGCTCAGCGAGCATGCCCGCCTGCACTACGCGCCCCATGCCGAGCTGAAGCGCATGTATTTTTCGCAAGCGCTGTCGTCCATTCCCGATGGCAGTATCGATCTGCTCCACATCGACGGCCGGCATACCTACGAGGATGTAAAGGAGGATCACACGAGTTGGATCGGTAAGCTCTCCGACCGCGCCATCGTCATGTTTCACGACACCCAGGTTCGCGAACAGGATTTCGGCGTCTGGCGTTACTAGGCCGAGATCTCCCAGGGCCGCCCCTCTTTCGAGTTCCACCACGGCCACGGCCTCGGCATTCTCGCGCATGGCAGCATATCCGACCCCGTGGTTGCCGATCTGCTGTCGCCGGATCTGGCGGAAACGACACGGCAGCAAGTGCGCGATGTCTATCACCGGTTGGGCGAAGGCATCGGGGCGATGCACAAAGTCGGCAAGCACGATGCCGCCAAAGCCTTGCAGCACCCTATTCGCAGGTCCCTGCGCCGGATCACGGGTCGCTAATCCTTGCGGAACAGGCAGGTCTTCTTCAGCGCTTCGCCGAGTGCCTTCTTTTCGTCGGCGGTCAGCGGCGGGAACGGCGGGTAGGGATCGCCGAGCGGGCGGTCGATCAATTCCATCGCCGCCTTCATGACGGGGGCGAGGCCCTTGGCCTGATACTTCGAGGGGAACAGCGCGAATTCGAGCTGCAGCTTGGCCGCCTTCTCGTAGTCTTTCGCGTTGAAGGCATCGATGATCTTGGCGGCGATGTAGCAGGCGGGCGGGGGCATCGTCGCGCCGGAGCCGCCCAGCATCAGCGTGATCAGAAGCATCTGCATCGTCGTGAAATAGCGCGCGTGGCCGGCGTGGTCGATTTCCACGATCAGGCGTGAAACGCGAGCCAGATCGCGCGAGCTTTCCTTGACGTATTTGACCTTGTCGATCCTGGTGATTGCCACCGTCGCATCGGGGCCGACGTCCGCGCCCGGCCCAGGGTTGAGATACAGCAGCAGCGGCAGCGGGGATTTGTCGGCGATCGCACCGAAATAATCGACCAGCTCCTGCGTGCCGGGCTGGCCGCCGTAGGGCCGCTGTGGCGCCAGCACCTGAACAGCTTGCGCGTTCAGCGACGCCGCGAAGTCGGCCAACTCGAGCGCCGTCTCGGTGTTGGGGTGGGATATGCCGACGACCAGGCCCGAGCGCTGGCCGATCATTTCGGCGGTGCGCTTGATCAGCTCCTTGCGGCCGGCGAACGAGAGGTAGTGGTACTCGCTCGTCTCGACGCCGGCGACGCTGATCATCGCGGCCTTGCAGTCGTTGCAGATGTAGTCGATCTGGCGCTCCAGCGCCTTCCAGTCGATCGACAAATCCGAGTTCTTGAACGGCGTAAGGGGCGCGACGATCAATCCGGGCAGCTTCATGATGTGTCCTCCAGGGTCGCTCCAGGGTCGGGCCGACGATATCTCTCACTCGGGCTCAGTCAATACAGAACCTCATGACGCATGCTGACAGCGGGTCTCGAGTTCGATAGCATGGCGCCGTGGTTGGAGAGCGAGGTGTCGTCGTGTCGGTGCATGAGCCGCCGCAGTTTACCCCTGCCCAGATTCTTGCGGCCGGTCACCGCGCGGAAGGCGAGGGCCGGTACGATTTCGCACGCCAATTCTTCCAGCACTTGATCGATACTTGTCCGGCGACGCCCGAGGCCGGGGTGGCCGCGCAGGCGCTGGACCGGCTGGCGCGTGCCCAGGCGCAGACGCCAGCGCCCGTCAACGGCGGGTGGCCGCCTTCGGCTCCGCTCGGTCAGCCGCCTGAGCCGTCGCATTTCCAGCCGCACATGCAACAAGGATCGTTCACCGAGCCCGGCCATGGTGGACACGGTGGAGGAGCGGGCCTCGATGGTTGGCCGCAACCCGAACCGCTGCCGCGCGGCGTAGCCGTTACCGAAAGGGAAGGCGCACGCGTGGTGGAACTGCCGCCGCGGGTGCGCGACTACAAGACCGGCCGCTCGCTACCTTGCCCGGGCGATGACGTGGCTTGGCGGGCTCCAGATCATCGCGGGGCTTTGCATTCTGCCGGTCGCAGTGCTCAGTCCGCGCACGCTTGCAGCCCTGCCGCTGGTCCGCCTGATGGGTCCGGGGCCGATGTTTGCCGCGGGATTGATGGCCGCCGGCCTCGGACAGCTCATGCTGGGCCAGCTTGTGCGGGCCGTGCTGGATCATGCCAACGCCGCCCGCGATCTTGCGGCGATCTCCCGGGCCAAGGCCAGTCCCCGGCCCGCGCCTGAAGGCCGAGGCCGGCGACGCTGACAACTGCAGCGGCAGAGCTTCAACGTATCGTGCTACACCTTCTTCTGAACGGTGATTGGTAGCGCGCAAGGTCATAGTGTAGCAAAACTGCGGCGGTGTGGCCGCAGGTGCTCGTTGCATCGCGCGGGAACGAGAGGGTTTTGCATGACCGAGGCTCAAAGCACGGCCAAGACCGCAGACAGTGCGCCCAGCACGGCCGCAAGCACGCCCAACGGCGCTGCGACGGCCCAGGAGCCGCGCATTTCTCATTGGCGTTTTCTGCAGTTCGCGGCCGGCTTCTGGCGTGGCGAGGAGCGGCGCTCGGCGTGGACCTGGACGGTGCTCGCGTTTGTCTTGATCTTCGCCACCCTCGCGGTCAGCATTGGCCTCAACAACTGGAACCGCTGGTTTTTCGACAGTCTGGAGAAAAAGCAGGGCGGCAGCCTGATGCAGGCGCTCGGCGTGTTTGCGCTGCTGATCGCGGCGGGCGCGACGTGTGCGGCATTGACGGTCAAGTGCCGCATGACGCTGCAGGTGCGCTGGCGTGCCTGGGTCACGCGGCAGCTCACCGGGCGATGGCTCGACGGGCAACGCTACTACCGGCTCGCGATCACCGACGACAAAGGTCTCAATCCCGAGTTCCGGTTGGCCGACGAGGTACGGCTCGCCACAGAGCCGGTGGTCGATTTCGTGATCGGCTTTTCCTTGGCGGTTTCATCCGCGATTGCGTTCGTGGGCATTCTGATCGCGGTCGGCGGATCGATCACCGTGCCGGTGCTGGGCCAGTCGATCACCATCCCGGGTTATCTCGCGGTTGCCGCGATCGTCTATGCGTTCCTCGTGTCTTCGCTCACGTTTACCATCGGCGACCCGATGGTCGGCGCGGTCGAGGCCAAGAACGAAAAGGAAGCGCAATTTCGCTACGAGCTGACCCGCGTACGCGAGAACGCGGAAAGCATCGCCATGACGAAAGGCGATGCCGACGAGAAGAAGCGACTTTCGGCGACGTTCGAGAGGACGCTGAACAGTTGGCTCGAGGTGATCAAGCAGAACGCGCGCCTTACCTTGCTGCTCAACTCCAACGCCTTCTTCGCGCCGGTCGTGCCGCTGTTGCTGGCGACGCCGAAGTATCTCGCCGGCGACATGACGCTCGGCCAAGTGATGCAGGTGGCGGCCGCCTTCATGTCGGTTCTGGGCGCGCTCAACTGGTTCACCGACAACTACCTGAGGCTTGCCGAGTGGTCGGCCTCCGCGCGGCGTGTCGATGAGCTCTATGTTGCGCTGGAACTGGTCAGCGTCGACGACAAGCTCGACCAGATCGGCCCGATCAAGATCATGGATAGCGCCGACAGCTCGGTCCACCTGGAGGACGTCTCGATCGTGCATCGCGACGGCAAGGTGATGATCGAGGACACCGACCTCAACTTCGCGCCGGGCGAACGCGTGATGCTTGGTGGCGAATCCGGTACCGGAAAGAGCACGCTGGTGCGGGCAATCGCGGGTCTTTGGCCATGGGGCGATGGCCGCATCATGCTGCCCGTCGGCGCCAAACTCGCGTTCGTGCCGCAGCGCGCCTACATTCCACTCGGCCGGTTGCGCGACGTCCTGTCCTATCCCTCCGACGGCGATACGCTGACGAGCGAGGCGGCGGTGCCGGCGCTCGAAGCCGCCGGGCTCGGCCACCTCGTCGAGCGGCTCGACAAGGTGGAGCGCTGGGAGCAAGTGCTGTCGGGCGGAGAGCGCCAGCGCATCGCCATCGCGCGTGTGCTCATCCAGAAGCCGGCGATCATCGTGATGGACGAGGCGACCGCGGCGCTGGACACGGACAGCGAGCACAGGCTCCTCAAGGTGGTGAGCGACCAGCTGCCGGATTCAATCCTGATCAGCGTCGGCAAGCGCGATTCGCTCGGCGATCTGCATACCCGCACGTTGTCGCTGACGCGCCATCATACCGGGGCACGCATCACGCAGATGCGGGCGCCGAAGGAGCGTCCCCGCTGGCAACGGCTCAAGTCCGTGGCGGGCGGGTTGAAGGAAAAGACGGCCAGCAAACTTACGAGCCTGCGGACGCGCCGTCGCAAAGGCGTGGCCGCCATCGAGGCTGGTGTCGAGGTGCAGAAAGAGAAGTGAGGGCGTCAGGACAGCCGCAAAGTTAAGTGAACCGAAGTCGATGGTGTCTGCTGCAACCTGTGCCCTTCTACTGTCGTCATGGCCGCGCAGGCGGCCACCCACGTCACACCGCAGTGAAAAGACCTCATTGGCTCGGCAACTATATGAAAAGGATAGCTCTTCCTTTCGCGGTCGAGTTCTTGCGGAGGCCGGTCGTGGGTGGCCGCCGTCGTGCTCCGCACGCAGCCGCCTTCGCGGCCATGAGTGCGTCCGTGATGTTGCAGTGTCAGGCTGGTGGAAGTCCAGCCCATAGGAGGTCACGACCTGTGTAGCTGAAGGTAACTGCGTCGCCGTTAGGCGGGGTGGGGAGCAACCGGAGGCGAAGGAACAGCCCG
>CAMDPA010000187.1 GCA_945903565.1 Devosia equisanguinis
TCGCGATGTTCGGCGCGGGCTTCCTCGCCTTTCCCGTAATCGCCACCCAGATCTACAAGTTCGTCGCGCCGGGCCTCTACGCCAATGAGAAGGACGCGTTCCGGCCCTATCTGATCGCAACGCCGGTGCTGTTCACGATCGGCGCGTGCGTCGTCTATTTCATCGCCATGCCGCTCTTGATGAGCTTCTCGTTCAGCCTGTTGCCGAAAGACGAGCTGACCAAGATCGACCCGATGTTCAAGGTCAACGAGTACCTGTCGCTGATCATGACGCTGATCTTCGGCTTCGGCATCGTGTTCCAGCTTCCGGTGATCCTGACGCTGCTGGCCCGCACGGGCCTCGTCACCGCCGAAATACTTCGCGAAAAGCGCCGCTGGGCGATCGTCGCGATCTTCGCCGTCGCCGCCGTGCTGACGCCACCCGACCCCATCAGCCAGATCGCCATGGCCCTGCCCACGCTGGTCCTCTACGAGATCTCGATCTGGGCGGTTCAGCGCGTGCAAAAGGTGCACGACAAGCCCAAGGACGAAGCGGCGTAGGGCGGTCAAGCGTAGCGCAGCCCGCCGGCCTCCGGGGTTGTACGAGACGCGGCGAGCTACGCGGAAGCGCTTGCCCTCCTACACCGCCACCTCACTCCGCCGCCGGCCGCGCCTGCGCGATTACTGCCGGTGCCGCGTCGCGCAATCCCAATATCCGCCGCGCATTATCGTAAAACAGCTTCTGCTTATCGGCTTCCGACAATTTCAATTCGTCGAGCAACGCCAGACACGCCGCCGGCTCCCAGCACGGATAATCCGTGCCGTACATCACGTTGTCGATCCCATAGTAATCGATCGCGAAACGCATGCCCGGCGCGTGCGGCGAAACCGTATCGGTGAACATCCGCTTCAGATACATGCTCGCGGGCTTGGGTAGTTTCGCCGCCTTGGTGTTCTTGTCCATCCTTCCCGACTGGTATGGCAGCGCGCCGCCGGTATGGGACATCACGATCTTGAGCCCTTCGTGCCGGTCCATCATGCCCGACAGCACCAGCCGCGAGGCGGCAACGCTCACCTCCATTACCCGGCCCAGACTGAGAAACAGCGCGCCGTTATAACCGTCGAGCATCTCGTTGAAGACGGCGTCGGTGGGATGCAGGAACATCGGCAACCCGAGCTCGGAGAGCCGCGCATAGAACGGCTCCAGCCGCTCCGCGTCGATGCGCTGATCGCGCCCGATACTGCCGGGCACGTTCACCCCCATCAGCCCGAGCCGGCCGACCGCGTCCTCGAGCACTTCCATCGCAATGCGCGTGTCGGCCATCGGGATCGCAGCGCTGGCCCAGACGCGACCGGGATAACGGCGCTGCGCCGACGCCATTTCCTCATTCCACTGGATCGCGAGATCGCGGCCCTCTTCTGGCGGCAGCGCGGAAAAGAACACCGAGAACGGACCGATCGAGCAAACCACATCCATCTGGTGGCCCAGCGCATCCATCGCCTCGAGCTGCTTGTCGAGGTCGTGCCACTCGGTCCAGCTGCTCAGCGTGTAGTCGCCACCACCTTCGAGCAGGCAGGTGTAGCCGCCGCGCGTGTTGACCGACGCCGTGGGCCGCCCCTTGCGCTTACTCAGCGTCTCGAACACAGAGCGCGGCCACCAATGGAAGTGCGAGTCGATGATGTGCATGGCGTGCCTCCTCGCGACGCGGCCGGAATTTGACATGAGACTAAGGAAGTTCGCGGCGCTGATCCAGCCCCTCGCGCGATGTGTTCAATCCGTGCAGGCCGAACAATAGGCCGCACACGCACCGCACAATTAAAATTGCTGCATTGCAAAACCCTCGGAATTGCCTGTGTATTTCGAGGACAAAACCCATCTTAACCATTTTTAGTATTGACATGCGCTATTTTGCATCATTGTTAGCGGGCTGACTGTAGTTTCTCTCTGCAGGCGGAAGTGGGCAAGATCATGGGTACCGACAAGCTCAATATGACGGCGCGCGCTGCGGGGTTCGCGATGGCGTGCGACGAGATCCCGGCGGCACCTCCGGCCCAAGCGGCCGCGCCGGTTGCAGCCGCCCTATGGGTGGCAAAGCCACACAACACAGCACAACACTCCACCGCTCTCGTTCCGGTCAAACAGCCAAAGATCAGCCTTGGCTGGAATATGGTCGGCTGGGGCTTCTGGAAAACCGCCTGATCAGCAACATGATCGGTAACCTGATCGGCAATCCGCTTGGCTGCCGTTTGCCGTGCGGTTAACCGCGCTCGGCGAGCCAGCCGAGCACGTCCGACCAATGCTGCGCGATCCAGAAGTGCCCGGCATCCGGCACCTCGATCACATCCGCGTTCATAAGCGCGCCAAGATGGCGGGCAGCCGGCAGCGAGATGTTGCCGTCGGCTGAGCCGATCCACACCCGCGTGGCCGCCACCGTCGACGGATCCGGACTCCAGCGGGTGCTGAACAGCGCCATGTCGATGGCTGGACCGATTGCGCTCATCACCAGCCCCGCCTTGAACGTATCGATCAGCCCTTGCCGCTGAACCGGGTCGGCCATGATCACCCGGTCGCCCATCGGCGCACGAGCAAGCGCGGTCGCTATCGCCAGCTCCGGGACCAGATGAATAGCCTTGCGAAACCCCGCAAAGAGTAGCCGGCTCGCGCCCGGCAACCGCGGTACAACCCTGAAACTGAAATGGTGGAACAGACTGGTCCCCGGCAGCGGGCAACCCGCCAACGGACCAACCGGACCAACCAGCGCCACAGCCGTCACGCGCGCCCCTAATCGCCCCGCCGCCATCGCCGCGAACGGTCCGCCGCCGGAAATTCCGATCAAGCCAAAGCGTTCGATGCCGAGCGCATCCGCGACTTCGGCGAGGTCATCGCCGTAGTTTGCAAGCGCAGGCCGTACCGGCGCGTCCGTACCACCATAACCCCAACGATCGACAGCGATGATCCGCACACCGCATGTCCGGGCCGCCTCATGCGCACCATCGAACTTCAAACGTGAGCCGGGCGTCCCGTGCAGGGCCATCACAGGCACGCCGTCCTCAGCTCCCAACACGCGCAGCTTCACAGCCCGGCCGTCTTGCAGACGAATCAGCTTGTCAGCGAACGCCTGCGCTCCCCCGACCGTCATCGTAACTCCCCGCCGCAACTGTCGCCCAGCGCAAAACAGTATGTTCACCAAACTGAACGTCCAGAGTGCAAAAACAGCGGCCGCACCACACAAAAATCAGCACCGGAAGGCGAGGTCACGCAACTTTGAGCGCACACGAATGACGATCCGGATTGACGGCCACATTTGGTAATGCAAGCTCGCGCGCCTTTGCATGAAAGTGCGAGCCCGGCTGCGGGAGCCTGGGCGCCATTACGGCGGCAAAACCGTGAACTCCTTGGGGAGACAAGCATGATCCGTTACCTGTCCGTCGCCGCCCTCATCGCTGCGAGCGCTACTATTGCTTACGCGCAAGGCGCAACTGGCACCGCCGCCATCACCGAACGCAAGGCCGCTATGAAAGCCGTCGGCGGGGCCAACAAGGGCCTGACAGACATGGCTAAAGGTGACGTTGCGTTCGACGCCGCGAAAGCCGCCGCCGGTTTCCAAACGATGGAAACCAACTTCGTCAAGGCGAAGGCCTTGTTCCCCGACGACAGCAAGACCGGTGGCGACACCGCGGCTCTGCCGGCCGTGTGGGAGAAGAAAGCCGACTTCGCAGCGAAAATGGACAAGGCGATCGCGGACGCCAAGACAGCGGCTACCGCCTCCAAGGACGAGGCCAGCTTCAAGGATCAGCACAAGCAAGTCGTTTCCAGCTGCGGCGGCTGCCACAAGGACTATCGCGTACCGCCGGCGAAGAAGTAAGACGCGGCTTTCCAGCATTCGTGAAGACGGGGCGTGCGATCCAATCGCGCGCCCTTTCCTTTTGAGCCTGGAGTCAAGGGCTCCACCGCGATATCATCGTTCAGTGGCAACGTGGAGGTGACATGCGGCGGCGAACCTTGCTCGGCGGGCTCGTAGTGCTGGCTTTGGCCGGCGGCGGAGCGTTCTGGCAGTTGACCCAACCGTCGCTGATGCCGGCGACGTTGCTCGGCACACGCACCGCCAATGTCGAGAACGGCAAGACGATGTTCAACGTCGGCGGCTGCGCGTCCTGCCACGCCACCGAAGTGAGCGATCCCAAACCCGAGGACCGGCTGAAGCTCGGCGGCGGGCATGCGCTGAAGACGCCGTTCGGCACGTTCAAAGTCCCCAACATTTCATCCGATCCCAAAGCCGGCATGGGCGCGTGGACGGAGATCCAGTTCGTCAACGCGATGCAACGCGGCGTCGGCCGCAACGGCGAGCACCTTTATCCCGCATTCCCCTACACGTCGTACCAGCGCATGCGTCTCGACGACGTGCGTGACCTGTTTGCCTACATGAAATCGCTGCCTGCTGTCGACAGGCCGAACGAACCGCATCAGCTCGGCTTCCCGTTCAACGTCCGGCGCGGCCTTGGCCTATGGAAGCTCCTGTTCCTCGACGGCAAGCCGTATGAAACGTCGCCCGCGCGTTCCGCCGTGCTGAACCGCGGCGGCTATCTCGTCGAGGGCCCAGGCCACTGCGCGGAGTGTCACTCACCCCGCAACCTCATGGGCGGCATCGATGCCGACCGCCGCTTCGCTGGCGGCCCCGCCCCCGACGGCAAGGGCTTCATCGCCAACATCACGCCGCATGCGGACGGTCTGGCCAAATGGACCGATAAGGACATCGCCTATCTCCTCGAAACCGGCCAGACGCCCGACGGCGACTCCGTCGGCGGCAGCATGACCGACGTATCGACCAACACCGGCATGCTCACCGCCGAGGACCGCAACGCGATGGCGGCGTATTTGAAGTCGCTGCCGGCACGAGCAGGCAAGGCATCGAAGAAATAGGCAGGCGCCACCGGCCTACCGCGCCCGCTTCGCCTTTCCTTCCAAGTGCGCGATCACTTCCGCAGCGGTGAGCAGATCCGCGTACTTCTGGCCCATGTCGAACAGGTTGGCCTCGTGCGGCCCCAGCGCGCGGTCACCGACACCGTCGGTCACGACAACTGTGCGGAAGTTGTAGCTCATCGAGTCGATCACGGTCGCCCGCACACAGCCTGACGTGGTGCATCCCGTCACCATCAGCGTATCGACCTGCTTTGAGATCAGCCAATTCGCGAAGTTGGTGCCGAAGAACGCCGACGGCTGCGTCTTGCGCAGCACATACTCACCAGCCCGCGGCGCCAGCGCCGGCACGATTTGACTGGCCGGCGCTGCCTCGGTGAGGATCTTCAACCCCGGCGCCTTCAGACAGAACACGCCCGCGTCCGATCCGTCCTCCGCATAGACCACCCGCGTGAAAGCGACCGGCACATCACGGCGCCGGCAAGCCGCCAGCAGCTCCCCCGTGCGCGCGATCGCCGCCGAAATATTCCCACCGCCAAACAACGCGGGATCGTCGAACCCGTTGACGAAGTCGACGATCACCAACGCCGGGCGCGCGCCAAAGCCAGACCGGTTGCCGAAGCCCTGCTGCTTATAGACGTCGAGATCACCCATCGTTTCGCACTCCTGCAATTGCGCTCCCGCGCACGACATGTTGACGGACACCGCCGCCGAAGTCCAACATGCGCGTGAAGCTACGTATCCACCAACGCCACCGGCGAGGCCACATGCTTGTCGATCATCGCACGTACACGGTGCGTCCAGGCACGATCCGCAAGCAGCTCGCGCTCTACGAAAAACACGGCCTCGCGCCGCAGAAGCGTCACTTCGGCGAGCCGCTCGCCTACCTCGTGACGGAAACCGGCGACGTCAACACCTACGTCCACATCTGGGTCTACGAAGATGCCGCCGACCGCGCCCGCAAGCGCGCCTCGCTGATGGCCGATCCCGAATGGCTCGCCTATCTCGAGATGAACGCCGAGGCCGGCTTCCTGCTCAAGCAGGAAAACAAACTAATGACCGACGTCGCCTTCGCCCCGATCAAGCGTTGAGCCAAGCAAACTTTCACCTCCACGACCTTCAGGTAGGCCATTGCCAATGACGACATGACCCAGCTCGGGGAGACCCCGCCCCCCTTTTTTCTACTCAGAAGAAGAGGGTGGGTCTGGGAGGGTCACCCTCCCAGCAGAGTTTGGGACTGGTCCCAGTCGCGCCCTCGGCGCGAAACGACCTGACGGTTGTGGAAACGTTGGAACGAAAAAGAGAGGGGTCCATGAAACCAGCACTATGCCGTAGCCTGCTATTGGTCGCCTGTTGCCTAGCAACCCCGACGAGCGCCCTCGCGCAGGCCTACCCCTCGCGTCCCGTGAAGATTGTCGTCGGGTTCGGCCCCGGCGGGCTCGGCGATATCGCAACGCGCGCAGTAGGGCAGAAACTATCCGACTCGATGGGCCAGTCGTTCGTGATCGAGAACATGCCCGGCGCCGGCGGCATCACCGCATCCGCATCCGTCGCCAAGGCTGCCCCCGACGGCCACACGATGCTTCTCATCAGCGGCCAGAACGCAACCGCACCGCTCGTATTCAAGTCGCTGCCGTTCGACCCCAGCACCGACTTCACCCCGATCTCCACCATCAGCACCTTCGACTTCATCATCGTCGTCGACAAGGCGAGCCCCCTGAAGAGCATCCAGGATCTGGTGGCCCGCGCCAAAGCGGATCCAAGCCGCTTCAACATGGGCACCATCAGTTCCGGCAGCTTGCAGAACCTGATGTCCCACTTGTTTGTCGCACGCGCAAACCTCAAGGTGCCGACGGTTCCGTTTCGCACAACCGGCGACCTTCTGACTGCTTTGCTGGCCGGCGAAGTACAGGCCGTCGTCGAGACCGTGCCTGGCGTGATCGGTCGGGTCCAGTCGGGCCAGTTGCGGGCCCTCGGCCTGTCGTCCGACCGCCGCCGCCCCCTGCTGCCCGACGTGCCGACCGTGGTCGAAAGCGGTGTCGCCAACTACGCGGTGACCTCGTGGAACGGCTTCGTCGTACCAGCGAAGACTCCAGCCGACATCGTCCAGCGCCTCAGCGCCGAGATGGCAAAAGCGCTTGCCCATCCCGATATTCACAAACGCTTCGCCGAACTCGGATTGGTGCCCACACCGAGCACGCCTGACGAGATGCGCAAAACCTACGAAGCCGACGTGGAGCGCTGGCGCGGCGTGATCGCGGACGCAAAGCTGAAGCTGCAGTAGAATACGGCAATAACAACCTTTGCGATTTACCCGCCGAGGCTCTGGGTTCTCCTCCCCCGTCTTGCCGAAGGCGAGCATTCGCCCGACGCGGGGGAGGTGGCCCGTAGGGCCGGAGGGCGCAACCCAAGGAGCACTCTCCCAAATGACCTCGCTCAAATCAGCGCCCGGCTCCGCGCCGAGCACGATGACCGACGCCGAGTGGAACATGCGCGTCGATCTCGCCGCCTGCTACCGGCTCGTCGACCACTATGGCATGTGCGACATGCACCTGAACCACATCTCCGCGCGCGTGCCTGGCGAGGCAGAGCACTTCCTCATCAACCCGTTCGGCATGATGTACGAGGAAATCACCGCCTCCTGCCTGATCAAGATCGATCACGACGGCCGCGTGATCCACAATCCCAATCCCGAATACGGCGTGAACCTGCCGGGCTACGTGATCCACGGCGCGATCCACCACGCGCGGCCCGATGTCGGTTGCGTGCTGCACACGCACACACCCGCCGGCATGGCGGTTTCCGCGTTGAAATGCGGACTTCTGCCGATGACGCAGACCGCGATGCGATGGGGCAAGGTCGCCTATCACGACTACGAAGGCGTGGTCGTCAACACCGACGAGCAACAGCGACTGGTCGACAACCTCGGCGACTGCGAGGTGATGATCATGCGCAATCACGGCCTGCTGGCGGTCGGCGAGACCATCGCGACGGCGTTCGCCAGCATCGTCCGGCTGGAGCGCGCATGCCAAGCGCAGCTGATGGCGCTGGCGTGCAATACCGAGCTGTCGATCCCCCCGCAGCACATCATCGATCTGTCCAACCGCCAGCTCGCCAAAGCCCCGACGCCGGACCTGTCCGGCAAACACCGCCCGCAAGGCATGCTCGAATGGCCCGCGCTCAAGCGCATGCTCGACCGGCGCGACCCGAGCTACAAAACGTAGGTTTGGGGTCAGCCCCCAACAGCCCCAACCGCGCTTACCTGAAACTGAAGCACCGTCGCACCGGCAACTTCAGCCCCGGCGGCGTGAGGTCGATACTATCGGCCTTGCCGAGCAATCGCCCATCGCCCTGCCAGTTCGCACGATCGAAATGGAGTACGCTGAGCGCCTCCGGCTCGACGACGAGATAGTGCTCAACGCTCGGCAGCGAGAAATAATCTGCGCGCTTGCTTATCCTGTCACGCACACCAGAAGTCGGCGAGACCACCTCGACAACGATCACCGGATCGGACAACTCGATCGATCGCCCCGCACGCTTGGGCCCCGCATAGACGAGGGCATCGGGCTCATTGGCGTTGTGCGCATTTATCCGAACGGTAGCCCCATCCGACAAGACATGCAGCTCCTGACTGGACGCTGCGACCAGCTCTTTCAGAACCAACCAAACACAGGCCTGCACATCGATATGATCGAACGCCTCCGACGGCATCTTGACCGGTCTCCCGTCGATCAGCTCCCATCTGCCGTCCTGGGCCATCGCCCAGGGCAGATACTCATCGACAGTCATCCGCTGTGGTGTCTGGTCGTTCATGCGCCAATGTTACCACACCCCCGCAGGGCGCAATAGCGTCCGAGCGAAGCTAGGCTCCGCGTCCAAGCGAAGCTTGGCTATGCCAAAACGACGACGCGTATTCCGCCATTCCCCGCGCCCTTACCGCCGCGCACTCGGCGCCAGCGGCGTCAGCCCCAACTCCTTCCAGCGCTTGTGCGCCGCCTTGCGATCCGCCTCGCTCGGCCAGATCAGCGGCGGGAACCGCGCGCCGCCGAAATCGGGATCGGGGTCATAATCGAGGTTCATGGTCGCATCGATCAGCACCCGCGCCCACTTGCCCGTGCCGTACAGCGCCGCGTTGCGATCCCGCTTTCGCGTCGACGGATCAAGCCCCGCACCGAACGTCGACGGCGCGATCAGCACGTCGTCCTCGCCCGCGTTCACGCGATAGGCGATCGCCCAATCCACCGCCGCGTAATCGTGAATGTCGATATCCTCGTCCACCACCGTCACGTGCTTGTAGCGCACGTTGGCCGCCGCCGAGCCCCACAGCGCGTGCGCGACCTGCTTGGCCTGATTGCGATAGCTCTGCTTGATCGCGACCGTCGTGTTGATGCCCATCTGCACCGGCGGGCACCACACGTCGACGACGCCCGGCACGCCCGAACGGTCGAGAATGTTCCACGCCACGCCCGCGCGCATGATCGACGAGCAGATACCGTTCTCCGAATAGCTCCCCGGTAGCGCGCCCTCGATCGCGCCGGTCATGATCGGGTTCTTGCGGTGCGTGATCGCCGTGATCTTGATCGTCGGTTTGGGGCTCTTGTCGCCGGCCACGTATCCTGTGAACTCCGCGAACGGCCCCTCCATCACGTAGTCCTTGGGATCGAGCGTCAGCATCCCCTCGATCACGATTTCAGCGGTGGCCGGCACATACAGATCGACCGTCTCGCACTTCACGAGCTCCACCGGCGCGCCACGGATCGAGCCCATCACATCGTACTCGCACACCCCGCGCGTGATCGGCGCCGACGCGCAGAACCCGAACGTCGGATCCCAGCCCATCACGACCGCGATCGGCATTTCCTTCTTGCCCTGCGCCTGCCACGCAGCGACGTGGTGCCCGATGTTCTGGGCCCGCCACATCAGCATCGGTATCTCGTTCTTGCTCGCGACC
>CAMDPA010000188.1 GCA_945903565.1 Devosia equisanguinis
GACGGCTTCCCATCTTTGCCGAATGGCTTGTCTGTCGATCATGCAACGGCGTACGACTGTTCGCCGGGACAAGGAATCCCGCGCTGCCGAGTCACACGGTCGCACGCACACAGATCACGATTCAGCTTTTTTGCGATCCGTCCTAAGCCTGAATCATCGCCACCACATCACCCCACCACAATCATGCACAACCGCCGCGGCCCGTGTGCGCCGAGCACGGGAATGCCGCCGATATCGGCCGAGCGCGACGGCCCAGTAATCAAATTCAACGTGCGCGGCAGGGCAGCTTCCCGCGCCAGCGCCAGCGCGTCCTCGAGCGGGCCCACGACGTCGGCGCGGGCCACGACTACGATGTTGGTTTCCGGCAGGAAGCTGAGCGTCACCGGGTTATCGGCCCCTGACGCAACCACCGCCGTACCGGTCTCCGCAACTGCCGCCAGGGCATGGGTCACGCTCGCCGTATCCGTCGCCTCCGCCGGGCCGTGATCGACGACCAGTGCCGGCTCCCGGTCCCACGGCAGCGCCGTCAATCGCTTGTCCGCGCCGATCCGCACGCGCGCGGGCAGGTTGTGGCTACGCAAGTAGCCCGCGATCTCAGCCGGTACGTCCGCCTCAGACGGCACCTCGAACATATGGCCGCCGGTCAGCTCCAGCCAGCGCCGCAGAATGCCGGTCAGCTCGTCCTGCCGCTTGCCCGCCACGCGCTCAGGGATCGGATGCCGGGGCGGCGCGGCAAGCCGACTTGCGACGATCGCACGACGCGCGGCATCGTCCGGCTTGCCATCAGGCGCGTCGCCGGCGAGTCCCAACCGTACCCGGCCGAGTATGCGATCACGGCTTTTCATGTGCGGCTCCCGGGTTCCACCCCGCGCTGACGTTCCGCCCACAATTGCTGGAACGTCCGCCCCTGGGGCGCGGGAAAGTCGCGATGCCGCGTCCACCCGCTGCCGAACGGCAGCCAACGAAACGCCCCCTTCCGCCGGCCGAACGCACCCAGCGTCGCGATGCCGAACCGCGCCAGCACATGATACAGCCGCGGCCGCCGCGCAACGTGCGCCCACACGCCGAGCCCCATCCGGAACCCGGCCTTGCCGCCGCCGCTGGCGTAATCGGTTTCGCGGTGATGCCGCATCAGCTTCGGCAACGGGATCTTCATCGGGCAGACCTGCTCGCACCGCCCGCAGAACGTCGAGGCATTCGGCAGGTGCGCGGTCTCCTTGATGCCGAGCAGCGCCGGCGACAACGCCGCCCCGATCGGCCCCGGATAAACCCAGCCATACGCATGGCCGCCGACCGCGTTGTAGACCGGGCAGTGGTTCATGCACGCGCCGCACCGGATGCAGCGCAATAGTTCGCGCATCTCCCCGGCCAGCATTTCGCTGCGCCCGTTATCGAGCAGCACGACGTGATATTCCTCGGGACCATCCGGATCGCCCGGACGGCGCGGCCCCGTCGACAGCGTCGTATAAACCGACATCTCCTGCCCGGTCGCCGAGCGCGCCAGCAGCCGCAGCAGCGTCGCGAGATCGTTCAGCGTCGGCACCACCTTTTCGATCGAGGCGATCACGATATGCACGCGCGGCAGCGACTGCGTGAGATCGCCGTTGCCCTCGTTGGTGACGATGATCGACGACCCCGTCTCCGCGATGAGAAAGTTCGCCCCCGTGATCCCCACATCGGCGGCCAGGAACTTCTCGCGCAAAATCTGCCGTGCTTCCTGCACCATCGACGACGCATCGGGCAGCACGCGGTCTTTCGGCAGTTTCGTGTGCAACCGCCTGAAATCCGCCTCGACCTGATCCTGCGTCAGGTGGATGGCCGGCGCGATGATGTGGCTCGGCGCCTCGTGCCGGATCTGCAGGATGTATTCGCCCAGATCCGTCTCCACGACCTCGAGACCCGCCGCCTCGAGATGCGCGTTGAGCGCGATCTCCTCCGACACCATCGACTTGCCCTTGGTGACGACCCGCGCATTGGCCTTGCGGCAGATGTCGAGAATAATCTCGCGCGCCTCCGGCCCGTCCACCGCCCAATGGACCTGCGCGCCCGCTGCGGTCGCGTTCTTCTCATAGGTCTCCAGGTAGAGATCGAGATGCCGCAGCGCGTGATCGCGGATGTCGCGGCCGACGTCGCGCAGCGCCTCGAACTCCGGCAGCCGCTCGTAAGCCGTCCGCCGTTGCGCGACGAGACCGCCCTTCAGCCCGGAAAGCGCCCGCTGCAACTCGGCGTCGCGCAGGGCCCCGCTCGCGTTGGTATCGAAGGTGTGTGTGGTTATCTCCATGCCGCGCTTATAGCCGGTCGCGCGGGCGTGGGACAGGTCGCGAGCATCCCCTCTCCCCGCCCTTCCGCCAGGGCGATTCAATTCTGGCGTAGGCTGGGTCAAGCGTCGATGCGGAGCATCGCTCCGCGATGACGCGCGACCCAGCATTGTCGCTCGGTGCAAGTAGAGCTGGGTCGCGCTGAAACGCTTGACCCAGCCTGCGTAGGGTCAAGAATTGAATCGCCCTGGCCCTTCCGCGGGGAGAGGGAGAATTGAGTTGCACTGAAGTAGACGGACATACTCACCCCATTTCGTTATGCCATTAAGCAATGGGCTGTAATGACCAGCTTGTGACTACGGGAAGCGGCCTCGAACCTGTAGAGTGCCGGCCAGCCACACGGGAATCTTAGCTTTAGCAGAGCCTTGTCCCAAAACCGGGAAGCCACTTTTGGGGGCTCTGCTTGGAAGGTGCTGTTTTGTCCAAGCTCGTCAAATGGGTGATCGGCCTGAGCCTCGTCGCCGCCATCGGCACGGTGACCTATTCGCTTGTCGCCCCGACGGGTAGCGGCCCCCCCGGCGCCGGGCCCGGCACCGGCAAGACCTCCTTCAAAGGCAAGGGCAAAGGCAAGGGCGGCGCCCCTCGCGACGCCGTGCCGGTGCTCGCCGCCACCGTCGAAGTCGCCGACGTACCCGTGCATCTGGAAGGCCTGGGCATCGCCAAGGCGCTCAACACCGTAACCATACAGCCGATGGTTGACGGCCGCCTCGTCAGCATCAATTTCCGCGAGGGCCAGGAGGTCAAGCGCGGCGATCTGCTCGCCGTGATCGATCCCACGACGTTGCAGGCGCAGCTCGATCAGGCGCTGGCCAAGAAGGCGCAGGACGAAGCCCAGCTCGCCGACGCCCGCCGCGACCTCGATCGCAATTCGAAGCTCGGCCCTATCGCCACGCTGCAGAAGAACGTCGATACGTCGCGCGCCAAGGTCGCGCAGTTCGAGGCGTTGGTGAAAGCCGACCAGGCCGCCATCGATTTCGCGGCGGCCCAGCTCGCCCACACCCGCATCGTCGCGCCGATCGATGGCCGCACCGGCATCCGCCAGGTCGACGAAGGCAATATCGTGCGCAGCTCCACGGTCTCGCTGGTCACGATCACGCAGATCCAACCCTTGGCCGTGCTGTTCAACCTTCCCCAGCAGCAGCTCGGGCGGATCAACGCCGCGATGCTGGCCGCCGGCGGCAAGACCGAACTGACGGCGGAAGCTCTGGCGCCGGACGGCAAGTCCGTGCTCGACCGTGGCGTGCTACGCGTGATCGACAACCAGGTCGACCAGACAACGGGCACCATCCGCCTCAAGGCCGAGTTCCCCAACGCGACGCTGCAGCTCTGGCCCGGCCAGTTCGCCAACGTGCGCCTGCTCGTCGATACGCTGCGCCGCGTCGTCGTCGTGCCGACCGCGTCGTTGCAGCAGGGCCCGAACGGACCCTACGTCTACATCATATCCGAGGAAGGCGTCGCCAACGTACGCCTCGTCAAGGTTTCCCAGCAGGACGAGCGCAACACCGTGCTCGCCGACGGCGTGAAGCCGGGCGAGCGTGTCGCGACATCAAGCTTCGTCCGGCTCCGCGACGGTTCGCAGGTCAACGCGACGCTGGCCCCGCCACCGTCCAATGGTGCGGAACCTTCGCCCGGCGACGCAACGCCGCCGATAACAGGTAAAGCCAGTGGAGCATCTGGCGCGGGCGCTGAAGCGGATGGCCGGGGCAAAGGCAGCGGAAAGGGCGAAGGCAAACGTCGCCGCGATGCGGGCGCGGCACCAGGCACGACGCCCAGTACGATTCCGGGCACGACGCCGGGCACGGCCGCGCAATGAACGTCTCCGCGCCGAGCATCCACCGGCCGATCGCGGCGTCGCTGCTGGCGCTTGCCGTTACGTTGTGGGGCATCCTCGGTTATCTCTGGCTGCCGGTATCGTCCCTGCCGCAGGTCGACTTCCCGACCGTGCAGGTGACGACGCAGCTGCCCGGCGCCAATCCCGAGACGATGGCGAACCTCGTCGCCGCCCCCCTCGAACGCCAGCTCGGCCAGATCCCGGCGCTGCAACTGATGACCTCGTCGAGCTCGTTCGGCATCGCGCAAATCACCCTGCAATTCGATCTCGCCCGCGACATCGACGCCGCCGCCCAGGACGTGCAGGCCGCCATCAACGCCGCCAACTCGACCTTGCCGCGCAACCTCCCCTATCCCCCCACCTACTCCAAGGTGAACCCCGCCGACGCGCCGATCGCCACCGTCGCGCTCAACTCGTCGACGCTGACGCTGCGCCAGCTCAGCGATCTTGCCGATACGCTGATTGCACAACGGCTCAGCTCTATCAGCGGCGTCGGCCACGTCTCCGTGCAGGGCGGCATCCGGCCTGCCGTCCGCATCCAGGCCGATCTCGAACGCCTCGCCAGCGCCGGCCTCAGCCTGGAGGACATCCGCACAACGGTCGCCAGCGCCAACGTCTCCGGCCCGCGCGGCTCGCTCGATGGCGCAAGCCAAGCCTACACCATCGCCTCGAACGATCAGCTCGCCGCCGCCGAGGCCTATCGCACGCTGATCCTCGCCTACCGCAACGGCAACCCGGTGCTGCTGCGCGATGTCGCGAACGTCGTCGACGGCCTCGTCAACGAACGCGTCGGCGCCTGGTACAAGGGCCAGCCCGCCGTCGTCATCGACATCCAGCGCCAGCCCGGCGCCAACGTGATCGAGACCGTTGCCCGCATCCGCGCCGAGTTGCCGCGCCTCGCACGCGCACTGCCCGCGGGCGCCGAACTGTTGCTTGTGCACGACCGCACCGGCACGATCCGCGCCTCGATCCACGAGGTACAGCTGACGCTCGTTCTCAGCGTCGCCCTGGTGATCCTAGTCGTACTGCTGTTCCTGCGCTCCATCCGCGCCACGATCATCGCCGGCGTCGCGCTGCCGATATCGTTGATCGCCACCTTCGGCGTGATGTGGCTGTGTGGCTTCAGCCTCGACAACCTCTCCCTGATGGCGCTGACGATCAGCGCGGGCTTCGTCGTCGACGACGTGATCGTGATGGTCGAGAACGTCGTGCGCCATATCGAGGACGGGGAGTCGCCGTTCGAAGCCGCACTCGCCGGCTCACGCGAGATCGGCTTCACCGTAATCTCGCTGACGATGTCGCTCGTCGCAGTGTTCATCCCGCTACTGTTCATGACCGGCCTTGTCGGCCGCATGTTCCGCGAGTTCGCGCTGACCCTGACGATTGCTGTCGTGGTGTCGGCCGTCGTGTCGCTCACGCTCACGCCGATGATGTGCTCGCGCTTGCTTGCACCAAAGACCGCCGCCGTCGCGGATGGTCCGATCACACGCCGCCTCGAAGGTTGGCTCGATTGGATCGTCGGCGGCTATCGCCGCTCGCTCGAATGGGTGATCAACCACGAACGGCTGACGCTCGGCGCGACCTTCCTGACGCTCGCCATCACCATCTGGCTCTACGTGATCGTGCCCAAGGGCTTCCTGCCATTGCAGGATACCGGCCTCATCATGGCTGTGCTGGAAGCGAACCCGGAAGCCTCGTTCGCCGAGATGCAGCGCCAGCAGGCGCGCGTCGGCGCGGCGATCTCCAAGGACGCTGATGTCACCGGCGTCGTCTCCGTGATCGGCGTCAGCCCGCTCAATCCCACGCCGAACGCAGGCCGTCTCGCAATCACGCTGAAAAGCCGCGACGAGCGGCGCACCTCGATCGAGACCATCGTCGCACGGCTCAAGACCACGCTGTCGAACGTACCCGGCGCAATCGTGCACTTACAGCCGGTACAAGACGTCCAGATCTCCACCCGGCCAAGCCGCGGGCTCTACCAGTACACACTGGTCGGCGCGGATCAGGCGGAGGTATCGAGCTGGGCGCGCAAGCTGGTCGCTGAGATAAGCGTGGATGCGCGCCTCAGCGATGTCGCCAGCGAAGCGCAAGACGGCGGCCTGCGCGCCTTCGTCGATGTCGATCGCGCCGCGGCAGGACGTCTCGGCGTCACCATGCAATCGATCGGCGACACCCTCAACTCCGCATTCGGCCAGCGCCAGATCTCAACCATCTACGCGCAATCGAACCAGTACCGCGTGGTGCTCGAAGCCGACCCGCGCTACCAGACCGACCCCAGCGAACTCGCCCGCGTGTACGTGCCCGCGACCTCGTTCCAGACCCCGGCCCAGGCCATCAGCCAGGCCGTTGGCCAGACCGTCAACCAGACCACGGGCCAGCAGGTGCCGCTCGGCGCAATCGCCAGGATCGTGCGGCAGACGGCCCCGTTGGTCGTGCAGCGCCAGGGCCAGTTCCCCGCGGTGACGTTGAGCTTCAACCTCGCGCCGCGCCAGTCGCTCGGCGCCGCCGTCGCCGCCATCGGCGAAGCCGAGCGCCGCATCGAAATGCCCAGCTCCGTCACCGGCACGTACACCGGCGACACCGCCGAATTCGAGCGCGCACTCGCCGGCCAGCCGTGGCTGATCCTGGCCGCCGTCATCACCATCTACATCGTACTTGGCGTGCTCTACGAAAGCATCGCGCATCCCATCACGATCTTGTCGACGCTGCCGTCGGCAGGTATCGGCGCCGTGCTCGCGCTGATGCTGACGGGCCTCGACCTGTCTCTGGTCGCGCTGATCGGGATCATCCTGCTGATGGGCATCGTCAAGAAGAACGCGATCATGATGATCGACTTCGCGCTGGAGGCCGAGCGCGAGCGCGGCTACGCCCCGCGCGCCGCGATCGTCGAAGCGGCGATGCTGCGCTTCCGCCCAATCATGATGACGACGCTCGCAGCCCTGCTCGGCGCGCTGCCCTTGGCCCTGTCGCAAGGCACAGGCTCGGAGCTGCGCATTCCCCTCGGCGTGACGATCATCGGCGGCCTGCTGCTGAGCCAGCTCCTGACCCTCTACACGACGCCCGTCATCTACCTCGCGATGGATCGCTTGGGGCGGTGGCTCAGTGGTTTGCGTGGCGAGGCCGGGGCCGAGCCAGCATCGGCGTTGCGTGTAGCGGAGCCGATTCACAAACGCGCCGCGGAATAAGATCGCCTTAAGCCGCCATCCCCACCATGCTGTCGCGACTGACGACGGCGGAGAGCTGCGCCTCGTTCCATCCCTCGGTTCCGGCGGGACGGCGCGGAATGACAAGGTAGCGCAGATCCGCAAGGCTGTCGTGAACCCGCACCGCCACGTCATCCGGGATCACGGTTCCAAACTCGGCCAGCACCGCACGCGGCTCACGCACGATGCGCGCGCGATAACGCTTCGAACGATACCAGTCCGGCGGCAGCCCCAGCAGCGCGCGCGGATAACATGAGCACAACGTACAGACGATCACGTTGTGAACCTTGGCGGTGTTCTCCACCACGGTCAGCTTGGCGTCGCCCATATCGATGCCGAACGCAGCGACCGCGGCGTTGCCATCGGCCAGCAATTGCGCCTTGAACACCGGATCGGTCCACGCCCGCGCTACAACTGCCGCACCCCGCGACGGCTGCCAGGAATCGAGTGTTTCCAGGCCACGCCTTATCTGTTCGGCGGTAATCGCGCCCTTTTCGATCAGCAGTTCTTGCAGCGCCAGCGCCATCAACTCGTAGCGGCCTGCCGGCGATGTATCCTCGGGCTTTACGCCCGCATGCGCGTGCCCATGGTCATGCGCGTGATCGTGCCCATGGTCGTGATCATGTTCGTGGTTCCCGCTCATGACGCCATCTCCTGTGCCGCGCTCGTCAGCCAATGCTCGTAGATGTCGACATCGATCGTGTCCTCGCCGGCGCCCTGATAGGCCGGCCACACATCGTGCTGCCGGAACCGGACGCGATAAAGCCGCCGGCGCGGTTCGCCGGAAAATCCGTAGCCGAGCTCCTCGGGGTTCAGATGCGCCCCGCATACGCGCTCGATCACGCCAACCTTGCCGCGCACATAAAACGGCGTGCGCCGATGCCCCGGCGGATTGACCCGCGCCACGCGCACCCTGTCGCCCACGCCGAACGCGGGCTTCCCCTCCGCGCTCATCGACCTTCCTCCGCGATGCGATGAGCGATCACCTTCATGCGCGCCTCCAGCTCATCCGCGCCGACGATGCCCTTCTCGATCAGCAGCGTCGCCAGCGAGGCCGTGCCGCGCTCGAAATAGCCAAGCTCATTGTAAAGCTCGACGCCGATCTCCTCGCGCGTCCGGCGAACCTCGTCCGTGCGCACCAACTTCGCACCCTTCGCGCCCAGCGCGTTGCCGAGCACGACGGATAACTTCTCCCAGGGCCGCGTCTCGGTCATCTCCTGCTCGACCGGACCGGCCGGAAACCCGCCGATATCGTGATACCCGCGCCCGGGCTCGCGCGCCGAAGAAAGTCCTGCGTTGTCTGGGTCACCATCGCGATGCGCCGCCATCGGTTCCTCCTGGAACAGCCGTCCCGCGCGCGCAAGGTTAATGGAGCGTTAACTGTGACGCGGGATCCGCCCCAGGCTAAACCCGATCCATTGCGAACGTCCAGCGTCGCGCCATATTCTTTGTTGGTGTCACTCGCGGAACAGCGAACGGCGCCGGCTTCGCGCATTCTCCCTTCATCGAACAACGACCACCACCGACGCCCTGGCCCACACGACCTGGAGAAGCCCCCGATGTTCCGCGCGCCCGCCAGCCTCCGCCTGATCGCCGCCACCGTCGCAGCGTCCACGGTTCTGATCCACACCAGCCAAGCCTCAGCCGTCAGCCTCTCCGTCCAACTTGCTTGCGCAGCCGACTATTACGCCTACTGCAGCAAGCACGACCCCGACGGCCCCGCAGTCCGCGTTTGCATGAACAACAACGGCCACAAGCTTTCCAAGCGCTGCGTCAACGCGCTGATCGGAGCCGGCGAAATCACCAAGGCCGAGGTCGACCGCCGCTCCGCAGGCAAGTAGGCCCGTTTTGCCGGCTCGAAGGGTTGCAAGATCGCCACAATTACAACATCGACGGCCCCACGGCTTTCCGCTGGGCCGTTTTGGCACGTCAGGTAACGGCAATTTAACGCGGCGATGTGAGGATGGCCGGATATGGGGCGTGGTAGCCCCTTTGGTCGTCATCGAAGTCGTGGTTATCGCAGTCGATATGTGTGAGGCTTAAATGTCTGTCATTGGTTCGCTCAGGAAGATGCTGGATGCCGTTTGTCGCGCCCTTGGTTTGGGGGCGTCGCGCATGGCTACGGCTGATGCTGGGCAAAGCGTTGCTTCGCCGCCGGCCATCGAGGCATCGGTCGCGACAACGGTTCCAGCCGTGGCTGGCTTTGTCTGGCGACTGTCCGTCGACCACTTCATGCTGGCGCGCCGCTTGGCTTCGACTGCCCGTCTCAATACTCCGATCGGACGCAAGCCCCATGGCGCGGTAAGGCGGTCCACCGGCCTGCCCCCGATCCCCGCTGCACGTCTAGAGCATTTTCCACCTGATCTGGGTCGCTACCCGTATCCGGCGTGGCGAAAGTAGTTCGCGCACTCGTCGGGTGCAAACGTCTTGATGAGGCGGCCGATCAGCTTCATCAGCGCCTTCACGGTGCGGGCCGCGCCCTTGCGCAG
>CAMDPA010000189.1 GCA_945903565.1 Devosia equisanguinis
ACGGCTTCCCATCTTTGCCGAATGGCTTGTCTGTCGATCATGCAACGGCGTACGACTGTTCGCCGGGACAAGGAATCCCGCGCTGCCGAGTCACACGGTCGCACGCACACAGATCACGATTCAGCTTTTTTGCGATCCGTCCTTAGCTAGGTATCTTCACTGATCTGCGATTGCGCAATCATAGAGTCCGCATGTGAGCCATGCGGCGAGCGCATGGAGAGCGCAGGCGAGGCCGTCAGAATTTGAGCTGGCGGGCCTTGGCGACCAGAAAATCGCGCAGCACCTGCACCTTTTTCGCGGTCTTCAACTCCTCGGGGTAGACGAAGATCAGCGGCATGGTGGGGAGCTGCACGCTCTCCAATACTGGCACGAGATCGGTCTCTTCTTCGGTCAGATAGTCGGGGATCAGGCCGATGCCGATGCCGGAGCGGATCGCGTATTTGATGGCGACGACGCTGTTGACGCGAAACACGGGAACGCGCGGTTCGCGACCGTCGCGCTCGGCCGTCTCCAGCCAGCGTATGGCGGACAGATGCGCGACGGGGTTGCCGCCGTAGGAGATGAAACGATGGCCGTCCAACTCGCCGAGCGAGCGTGGCGCACCATAACGGCGCACGTACTGCGTGGACGCGAAGGCGCGGATCGGCACGGTCGTGAGCTGACGGCGGATCAGATCGGGTTGCTCCGGCTCGCGCGTCCAGACCGCGACGTCGGCCTCGCGCATGGCGATGTCGAGCTGATCGTCGTTGAGCACCAACTCGACGCGGATCTCAGGATAAAGGTCCATGAACTCGCGCAAACGCTGGGTAACCCATACGGTGCCCAGGCCGATCGGCGCGGTGATGCGGAGCTCGCCGGTCGGCTTGGTGGTGCCGTCAGACAGCAAGGTTTCGGCCGTGTGCAGCTTGGTCATCACCTCGGTGGCGGTGCGAAACAGGATCTCGCCCTGCTCGGTCAACACAAGGCCGCGCGCGTGGCGGTGAAACAGCGCGACGCCGAGCTCCTTCTCGAGCGCGGAGACCTGCCGGCTGACCGCCGACTGGCTCATGCGCAAACCATCGCCGGCGTGTGTGAAGCTTCCCGCTTCCGCGGCGGCGTGGAATATCCTGAGCTTATCCCAGTCCATATCAGTTGGTTCCCTGCACGTCTGGCCGGCTCTGCCCGATGAATCGGTTGCGGGCCCGGCCGACGCGGACCTGGCGAGCGCTGCAAAGGGGTGGCATGTGACGACGGATTTCGATGGGCGCAGGCTTGCGCACTCGCTTCATTCTTGTTGCGGCGCGATCCTATGCAAAATTCGCAACTCTGCAAGTGCGTTGCAGCGTGGCTGCAGCAACGCTACGTCCGGGAGGCGGGTGACAGCGCTTCCTGCGTGCCGGATTGAGTGCCATGCTGGCGGTAATGGACAACCAAATCGTCGCGGGGCAGCACCATGGGCGCGAGATCATTGTTTTGGCGGTGTGCCCTTGCGCTGTGCGCGGCACTTGGCGGCGCCCTTGCCGGCGGCCCGGCAGCGGCCAAGTATCCGGAGCGGCCGATACGAGTCCTGCTTGGCTTTCCGGCCGGTGGCGGCGCGGACATTCTGGCCCGGTTCTATGCGGAGAAGCTGCGCGAGCTGTCGGGCGCGGCCATTATCATCGAAAACAAGCCGGGGGCGTCGGGCAACTTGTCGGTCGATCTCGTCGCCAAGGCCAAGCCGGACGGCTACACGCTGCTGCTCGCCTCGACAACGACGCTGGCGGGCAACACCAAACTGTTCAAGTCCGTACCGTTCGATCTGTTCAAGGATTTTGAACCGATCGCGGCGCTGAACGAGGTGGCGTTCGGCCTGCTGGTGGCCCCGCAGCATGTCAAAGCCGCCGACATCGACGAGCTGACGCAGCATCTGAAAGCGAAAGGCAACCGGGCGACGTTCGGTTGGGCAACGACGACCAGCCTCGCCGCGGCGGTGCTCTACGGCAAGACCAAGGGGCTCGAGCTGACGGCGGTGCCCTACAAGGTCACGCCGCAATCGATCTCGGACGTGATCGCGGGGCTCGTCGACTTCGGCTTTGCCGATACGGTTTATGCGGCGGGTCAGGAGCGGCAGGGGCGGGTGAAGATGCTCGCGGTTTCGTCGGCCAACCGCGTGCCTGGGCTCGCGCACGTACCGGTGCTTGGCGACTACGGAGTCAACACGGCGAGCCTGTCGCCGCTGTGGGCGATGTGGGCGCCAACGGGCACGCCGAAGTACATCATCGAGATGCATACGGGCTGGCTCAACCGCATCATCGAGATGCCCGCTACGCAGCAGTTTCTCATGTCGCAGGGCGCGATTCCGGTGGTGGGTGGACCAGATTTGATGCGGCGGAAACTGGCCGAGGCGCTGGTGAGCTGGAGCGCGGCCGTGGAGGCGGGGAACATCACGCCGCAGTAGAGGGGGTGGGCGGCGCGAACAGTGAAAGCAAACTTAGAGACAGGATTTGCGCCGCCCGGTACAAGCCTTGGTCAACCCTCGAACCCGTCAGGTGAAGCCGCATGACCTCAGTCTTCGACATGAAATTGAAGCGCCGCGAACTCTTGCAGGCCGCCGGCGCGATGTTGGCCGTGGGCAGCTTGCCTTTCTCGGCGCGCGCCCAGACGGCTGCGACCGGACGCTTGAAGATCGGTGTCGTGGGCTCGGGCCGTGTCGGCAGCGTGCTCGGCGGTGCCTGGGTGAAGGCGGGACACGAGGTCATGTTTTCGTCGCTCGATCTGGAACACGACAAGAAGCTGGCGGCGAGCCTTGGGCCGAAAGCCAGCGCGGGCACATCGAGCGAGGCCGCTGCCTTCGGCACGGTGGTGTTGATCTCGGTGCCGTATCAGGCGCTGCCGGGCCTGGGCAAAGCGCTCGCGGCGCACATCAAGGGCAAGGTCGTCATCGATACGTCCAACCCGATCGTCGCGCGCGACGGCGATATGGCGGTTGCGGCACGTGAGAAGGGCGCGGGGCTTGCGTCATCGGAGTTCCTGCCGGGCGCACGCATCGTCCGCGGCTTCAATGCCATCGGGTTCGCGCGCATGGCGGAAGCCGCTGCCAAGCCTGGGCTCGTCGGCATGCCGATCGCGGGCGACGATCAGGCCGCGATCGCGGTGGCATCAGGCTTGGTGCGCGAGGTCGGTTACGAGCCGGTGCTGGTGGGCACGCTGGCCGGCTTGGGCAAGTACCTGATCCCGGGCACACCGCTCGCGGGCGAACGGTCGCCAGACGAAATCCGGAAGATCATGGCGACGCTGAAGCCGTAGGGCGGTCAAGCGCAGTAGCGCGCAGCCCGCCGATCTGGCGCAAGATCGCGGCGAGCTGCGCGGAAGGGCTTGCCCGCCCTACGGGCACGCCGCTCGCCGGCGAACGGCCGCCAGACGAAATCCGCAAGATCATGGCGACGCTGAAGCCGTAGGGCGGTCAAGCGCAGTAGCGCGCAGCCCGCCGATCTGGCGCAAGATCGCGGCGGGCGGCGCGGAAGGGCTTGCCCGCCCTACGGGCACGCCGCTCGCGGGCGAACGGTCGCCAGACGAAATCCGGAAGATCATGGCGACGCTGAAGCCGTAGGGCGGTCAAGCGCAGTAGCGCGCAGCCCGCCGAGGTGGCGCAAGATCGCGGCGGGCGGCGCGGCGTCTCGCTGATCGCTCCGGCGCGATGCGCTTGCCCGCCCTACGGCTTGCCTAATCCAGCTTGTCGCCGATCTTGCCGATCTTCTGGACGACGGGGACGACGCGCTTGCTGTCGGCTTCGACGAACTTGGCGAACTCGGGGCCGTCCATATAGGCGGGCGGGCTGCCGGCATCGGTGAACGGCTTCATCGCGGCCTTGTCGGCCATGATATCGCGCATCACGTCGCGCAGGCGCTTGACGATCGGCTCGGGCGTGCCAGCCTGCACGAACAGGCCAGCCCAGATGTAGTACTCCACGTCTTTGTAGCCCAGCTCGATCGCGGTGGGGATTTCGGGCATCGCATCGGCGCGCTTGGCGCCGAGGCTCATCAACGTGCGGATGTTGCCGGCGATGTGCTGCTCTTTCGCGGTCGTGGGGGCGGAGTGCGTCACGGAAATCTGGCCCGCGACCACGTCGTTCATGGCTGGGCCTGCGCCGCGATACGGCACGGGCACCATGCGGATGCCCGCTGCCTGGCTGAACATCTCGACGGGAACATGCGAGGCGCCGTAGTTGCCGGAGTGGGAGTAGGTGATCTTGCCCGGCTGCTTCTTCACGTCGTCGACGAGTTCGGCAAGCGTCTTGTAGGGCGTGTACTTACCAACGGAGAGCACGCCGGGGTCCGCCAGCACGCGGGCAATGGGGATGAACTGATTCATCTCGTAGGTCGGCGCGCGGCCGAACAGGCGCATCGCTTCGACCAGCACGGCCATCGACGACAGCGTCATCAGCAGGGTGTGGCCGTCGGGCGCCGCACGGGCCGCGGCTGCGTTGCCGACCGCGCCACCGGCGCCGCCGCGATTCTCGATAACGATATTCTGGCCGAGGATCCGCTTGAGCTGCTCGGCGACGGGGCGGGCCGCGAAGTCGGCTTGGCCGCCCGGTGGGAACGGCACGATCATCGTGATCTGGCGGTTCGGCCAGGCGTCCTGGGCGTGGAGAACTGTGGGCGTGGCGATGGCGCTGGCGGCGACCGATGCGGCCAAAGCGGACGCGACAAAGTGACGGCGTCGCATGCGAATATTCCTCCCGTGGCGGATGCTCGTGTTTTCAACGAGCCTACCAGATGGAAGGCCGAGCGCTAGAGGGAGTGTAGGGAGAAGTAGTTTGGCCGGGAGAAGTCAAGTCGACGGTCGAGGTCAGCTCAAGCCGCCTCAGATCCCTGGACCATTATCGAACCCGACCTTCTTGATCAGCTCAGTCGCCTGGCCCTGCAGGTAAGCAATCTTGTCGAGCGGCAATGCGTCGAGCTTGGGCGTACCCCAGCTTGCAACCACGTTGGAGGGCTTCACGCCGGCCCGGGTAGGATACTCGTGATTTTCCTCGGCATAGATGAACTGCGATGGCTCCGACGTCAGGAAATCCATCAGCAGCAACGCATTGTTGCTGCCGGGCGCGTTCTTGATGAGCGACATGCCGGACAAACTGACGTGCGCACCGCGATCTGCAGAATTCGGGAATACGATGTTGACGCCGTAGCCGGCGGCTTGCTGTTCCGACTTGTCGCGTGACGCTCGAAGCGCGCCGACATAATTGGCATTGACCAACGCGATATCGCATTTGCCGGCATGCACGTTCATCAACTGGCCGGGATCGTTGCCCGCGGGCTTCATGGCAAGGTTTGCCTTGACGCCATTCAGCCAGACCTCTGCGAACGATGCGCCCCGGTGCGCGATCATCGAGGCCACCAGCCCGACATTATAGGGATGCAACCCAGGGCCGATGCAAATTTTGCCTTTCCATTTCTGGTCCGCCAGATCTTCGTACGTGAATGTGGTCTGCTTCACCCGATCGCGCGAGGTCGCCAATGCGCGTGGGGGCGCGGTCAGACCGAACCAGTGGCCCTCCTTGTCCCGGTAATGTTCGGGAATGCGCTTGGCGAACTCCGCCTTGCCGGCCGCCTGAGTGATGCCGTCGACCTTGGCGGCCACGAGTTGGCTGAACTCGCGCGCGATGAAAAGATCAACTTTGCCGGCTGCCGCGTCCGCTTTCAACTGCGCTTGCGGGGGGCTCGTCAGGTGCGTGACGTTGAGCTTGAAGCGAGCCAGTCCCTCGAATACGCGCAGCATCGGCTCGATCAGCGCGCGGTCTCGCGTGGTGTGGATGTTGATCGTTTCACTGCCGCGCCGCTGCACAGCCGGGCCGGCGAAGGCCCCGATCAAAGCGAGGCCAATCGAAACAGCGGCAACAAACTTATATCGGTGCACCATGACGATGAGTCGTCGAGAACTTGCTTCTTCCGCAGCGGTCAGGCGAGGCAACAATCCTGCTCGGCCTGGAATTCTAAGCAGCCTCTCGTTGGAAGGCCAACAACTGGCTCGCATACTTCCTACTTCAGCAGATTCTTATCGCAAAACCGCGTGGGACACTGTTGCGAACTCTGTCTTGTCCAAACAATTTAAGCGCAACTTGTCGCTTTGTCAGCATGCATTACAGTGACATAGCAAAGACGAGCGTACAATTCATGGCAACGCCGGGCTTGGCAATACCGGGATACTCCGGTGCCGTGCACACGGACTGCCCCGCATAAGGGCCACGCGAGCAACCTTAACGTCCACGATAAAACTCAGCAAGAGCAAAACGTTAGTCTCAACTTCCCGGGCCGTTGTCATAACCGGCCTTCTTGATCAGCTCGATCGCCTGGCTCTGCAGCTCGGCGATTTTTTCGAGCGGGGTGGCGTCGAGCTTCGGCGCGCCCCAGCTCGAGACGAGGCCGGAAGGCTTCACGCCGGCGCGGATCGGGTATTCGTGATTGTCTTGGGAGTAGATGAATTGCGCCGGCTCCGAGGTCATGAAGTCCATCAGTAGCGCGGCATTGTTGATGCCGGGCGCGTCCTTCATCAGCGCCATGCCTGAAATGCTGACGTGTGCGCCGCGATCTGCCGCATTGGGGAACACGACGTTGACGGCGTTGCCCGCGGTCTGCTGCGCGGGATTGTCCTTCGCCGATCGGAGGCCGCCGATGTAGTACGTGTTGACCAGCGCGATATCGCATTTGCCGCCATGCACGTTGGCGACCTGATCGCGATCGCCGCCCGCCGGCTTCGTGGCGAGGTTCGCCTTCAGGCCTTTCAGCCACGTCTCCACGAACGGCGCGCCCTTGTGCGCGATCAGCGAAGCGACGAGGCCGACGTTGTAGGGATGCAGCCCCGATCGCGTGCAGATCTTGCCCTTCCACTTCGGGTCCGCCAGCTCCTCGTAGGTGAACGCGGTCTGTTTGACGCGTTCGCGAGAGGCCGCCACGACGCGCAGACGCGAGGTCAGGCCGAACCAGTGGCCCTCTTCATCGCGGTAGTTCTCGGGGAGGCGCTCGGCGAAGTCCGCGCTGCCGGCCGCTTCGGTCAGGCCGTCGGCCTTGGCGTTGACGAGCTGGCTGAATTCGCTGGCGACGAACAGGTCGACCTTGCCGGCCGCGGCGTCCGTCTTGAGACGATCGCGCGGATCGCCGGTGAGATAGACGATGTTGAGCTTGGTGCGGGTCAGGGCCTCGAACACCCGCAGCAGCGGCTCGATCAGATCGCGCTCGCGGGTGGTGTGGACATTGACCGCGTCGGTACCATTTTTTTTGGGCAAGGGCGGGCGGGGCGACGGCTGCGGCAATCGCAATCGCGGCGGCGGCAACGGTCGTGTTTCGAAGCAACATCGCGATTAGGTTCCCCAGAATCCGCTGCTTCCGCAGCAACGATCGCGGATCAGTCGGCAGGGCACAGCGTTCGCCCCCCGACGCACCTTCTCACCCAGTCGTAACCAATTGGTAACCGCGCGCTGTCCATTGCGCTGCAGCGTGTCAATTGTGGGGCTGATGCTTAGCGAGACCCTGTCTCGCCGGTCGTCTCAGGGTCCGCGCCGGTATCGGCCTTGTCCGGTTCCGCCCGGGCGCGGGCTTGCGCCTTGCGTTTGGCGATGTTGGCGCGCAGCTCCGCCGCCTGCCGGGCCAGCCGGGCGACTTCGCTCTTGGATTTGGCCTTGGAGCCTTCGGGCGTGCCGGTCATCGAAACGAACTCTCGCATGCAAATGGCCCGCCTTGCGGCATGACGGGTGGCCCGCTACAAGCCGCCAATGTCCAAAGCACCGCAGAAATCCCCCGTCAAGCGCGCCGCCAAGGCGGCCGCGCCTCCCGTGAAGGTTCGCCGCGCCACCAAGGCGGCGCCCATCGCCAAGCCAAAGGTGCCGAAGGTCGGCTTCGTTTCGCTCGGCTGCCCCAAGGCGCTGGTCGACAGCGAGCGCATCATCACCAAACTGCGTTCCGAGGGCTACGAGATCGCGCCCGAATACAAGAGCGCCGACGTCGTCGTCGTCAACACCTGCGGCTTCCTCAACTCCGCCAAGCAGGAGAGCCTGGACGCCATCGGCGAAGCGATCGCGGAGAACGGCCGTGTGATCGTCACCGGCTGCCTGGGCGTGGAGAAGGACCGCATCATGGCGGCCCACCCGCGCGTGCTCGCGGTCACCGGCCCGCACCAGTACGAGCAGGTCGTGGCCGCCGTACACGACGCCGTGCCGCCGCTGCATGATCCGTTCGTCGATCTCGTCCCGCCCGAGGGTCTGCGCCTCACACCGCGCCACTACGCCTATCTGAAGATCTCCGAGGGCTGCAACAACAAGTGCTCGTTCTGCATCATCCCGGACCTGCGCGGCCGCCTCGCCAGCCGCCCGTCCAACCACGTGATGTCGGAAGCCGAGCGCCTCGTTAAGGCCGGCGTGAAGGAACTGCTGGTCATCTCGCAGGACACCAGCGCCTACGGCCTCGACATCAAATACGCCGCGAGCCCCTGGAAGCAGCAGCCGCTCAAGGCGCGCTTCTTCGAGCTGACGGAAGCGCTCGGCTCGCTCGGCGCGTGGGTGCGGCTGCACTACGTCTACCCCTATCCGCACGTCGACGAAGTGATCCCGCTGATGGCCGAGGGCAAGATCCTGCCCTACCTCGACATCCCCTTCCAGCACGCCTCGCCGAAGATCCTGAAGGCGATGCGCCGCCCCGCTGCACAAGCCACCTCGCTCGACCGCATCGCCCGCTGGCGGAAAGACTGCCCCGATCTCGCGATCCGCTCCACCTTCATCGTCGGCTTCCCCGGCGAGACCGACGACGACTTCCGCCAGCTCATCGAGTGGCTGCAGGAAGCCCGCCTGACGCGCGTCGGCTGCTTCAAGTACGAGGACGTTCCCGGCGCGAAAGCCAACGACCTGCCCGGCGCCGTACCCGAGGAAGTGAAGGAGGAGCGCTGGGAAATCCTGATGGGCATGCAGCGCGCGATATCCAGCCACGTGCTCGCCGCGCGCCAGGGCCAGACCATCGACGTTCTCATCGACGAGATCGACGACGAAGGCGCGATCGCGCGTTCGTCCTGGGACGCGCCCGAGATCGACGGCTGCGTGTTCCTGAACGGCGCAACCGATTTGAAAGTCGGCGACATGGTACGTGCGCGGATCGTGCACACGGACGAGTATGATTTGTGGGGTGAGGTGGTGGGGGATTAGAGGTGGGCACGCTGTCGCCCAGGCTGTGCCGATTTCTGATGTTGACGGCCCGCGCGGGGCGAGGCAAGTTTATCATAGCGACGCATAGTTGGCACAATCGATAGAGCAAAAAAGGACGAGTTAGCATCCGTTCTTTGGTTTTATTAATTCACTCAAAGACATCTCGGGGACGGGCATGGCGAGCAGCGGGCGGGCCCCGAATACTGCAGACGAACGTGCACTACTGGAATGGCTTAGCGGTCGACCAAAAGAAGTCGCTGTGATCATTGCAGCGCGGGCGTCACTGCGGTCACTGCCTGTGGCGCTAGCTTCTGCCACAGAGCAGTTAAAGGATCACTCAAACGAGCGTGCGCCCCCGAACGATATCGCACTGCCGCTGTTTCGCGCCACGATGATTGCGTCGTTAGCGGCTGTTGAGGCTGACGAAGGTATAGTGCGGGCGGCTGTCCTTGCTACCTCCGCAGCCGATGCCGCTGTCAAGTCTGCAAATGCTAAGAGCCTGAATCGGAAGTTCACCAAGAATATCAAGCGGTGGCCTCCGTCAACCGCTTCAGCATGACGTTAACCATGGCGAGCTTGATGAAGCCGACCGCCATCATGGCGAGGGCTTCATAGTGTGCCGTGAGGCGGCGGTTGCGGCGCA
>CAMDPA010000190.1 GCA_945903565.1 Devosia equisanguinis
GGCGAATGCGTAGTCGAGAGCGAAGTCCTCCAGCTTCTGGAAACGGCCGCTCGAGCCACCATGTCCCGCGGTCATATTGGTATTGAGCAGGATCAGCCCGTCGCCGGTCGAACGCTCGCGCAGGCGGGCGACCCACTTGGCCGGTTCCCAGTAGCACACACGCAGATCGGCAAGGCTGGCATTGGCGAGGATGTGCGGATAGGCCTTTACCGCCACGTTCTGATAGGGGCAGTACGAACGGATCAGCTCGAAGTCGTCTGGGTTTGCCAGCGGGTTGCCCCACTCCGACCATTCCGCCGGGGTCATCGGCAGGGTGTCGTCGAGCATGGTGTTGAGCACGTCGACGAACGGCACGTCGGCGATGATGGCGAGGAACAGGTCGGGGGCCATGTTGGCGATCGCGCCCATCAGCATGCCGCCGGCCGACTCGCCGTTCGCCACGATCCGCCCGCGCGACGTGAAGCGATGGGCGATCATGTGTTCGGCACAGGCGATGAAGTCCGTGAACGTGTTGCGTTTGTTGCGATGCCGTCCGCCCTCGTACCAGTGCTGGCCTTTGTCCTCGCCGCCACGCACGTGCGCGCTCGCGAACACGAAGCCGCGGTCGACCAGCGACAGGCGGATCTGGCTGAAGTCGGCCTCGGCGGGAACGCCGTAAGCGCCGTAGGCGTTCATGAACAGCGGTGCCGTGCCATCGAGCGGCGTCGTCTTCTTGTAGAGCACCGAGATCGGTATCTGCTCGCCGTCCGCGGCAGACG
The DNA here is from genome assembly GCA_945903565.1 of Devosia equisanguinis. Taxonomy (GTDB): domain Bacteria; phylum Pseudomonadota; class Alphaproteobacteria; order Rhizobiales; family Hyphomicrobiaceae; genus CAMDPA01. The sequence continues at coordinate 759 of CAMDPA010000190.1, forward strand.
CGTGCAGCCGTCGCGTAATATAGTCGCTGGGATTATGGCCGCTGGGAATGTGGCGTCGCTTGCGCAGCGTGCGGGTGCGCGTCTCCATGTCGTAGTCGTAGGTTTCCCCCGGCGTGGTCATGGAGGAATAGTCGAAACGCATGGTGCCGGTATCGAACGCGAAACCCTCTTCGAACTGGAGTTCGTAGGCCTCTTCCTTGAAGTCGATCGTGTGCTCCGCGCCGTCGGACCAGCGGCGAATGACGAGACGCGGCAGCCCGTCCTCGCGCTCGAGCCGGACGAGATGGCGGTCATAAGAGACCATGTCGATGATGCGGCAGCCCGCGCGGTGCGGCACGAGCTCGCGCCAGCGCGCCATCTCGAGATCGGAGACCGGGGCCCAGCATAGGCGGTAGTCCTCCGCGCCGCCGGAATTGGTAGCGATAACGAGGCAATCGCCGTCGGGACCGATGAAGTGGTCGACGCTACAGCTATGTCCCGACTTGCGTGGGGCGACACACACCGCGGGCTTTTCAGGTTCGGCGGCGTCGGCGATCCAGATCTCGCTTTCGTCGTGCGCGTGGGTTTCGATCAGGACGTAGCGGCCCGATTGCGTGACGCCGACGCTGACCTCGAACACGGGGTCGCGCTCCTGGAACACCAGCACGTCCTCGCTGGTCGGGGTGCCGATCGCGTGCCGCCAGACCTGCATCGGCCGCTGCTGCCGGTCGAGGCGGACGTAGTAGAGGAACCGCGAATCCAGGCTCCAGGCGATATCGCTGGCGGTGCCGGAAACGCGGTCGGGGAGGTTCTTGCCCGTGGCGAGATCGCGAATACGCAGATTGCAGCGCTCCGAGCCCTTGGGGTCGTAGGAGTAGGCCAGCATCGTGTGGTCGGGGGAATGGATCGCCTCTTCCATCGACCAGAACGGCTTTCCCTTGGCGGATGCGTCGCCGTCGAACAAGAGCTGGGTTGTGCCGCCCGCCGTCGGGATGCGGCACAGCCGGGGATGCTCGGCGCCGGCTGAATAACTCTCGAAGTAGGCCCAGTCGCCGTCGGTCTCCGGCACGCCGTCGTCTTCCTCAGCGATGCGCCCGCGCATTTCCGCAACCAGCAGGCGGCGGAGGCCGGCAACTCCTGCCAACGCCATGGCGGTGTAGGCGTTCTCGGCCTCCAAGTGTGCGCGGATCGGTGGGTCGATCAGGTTCGGATCGTCGATCGCTTCCTGCCAGTCGTCGTCGCGCAGCCAGGCATAGGGATCGTCGAGCTCGAACCCATGGTGGTGGGCAGCTGTTTGCTGTTTGACGGCGCGCGGCGGTTTGGCGGCAGGTTTTGCGATTGGCATGGGGGCTCGTGTCGCGTGGGGCCAGATGGGTCGAGAAGGGTGCATACGGCGATAAGCTGCCCGGTCCCAGGCGTAAAGTGATCCAGTGATGGCGGTTGGGGAACGTTTGGCCAACCCTGTTAACGTATTAGGCGTTGCGCGGCTTCCTCATTGCGACTATATCACGCCCCGAGCCGCCCGGCAGGGCATGCCGTGGCGGTTCATAATGCTTTGGCACAACGGCCACCTTCCCATCAGGCTCGACCATCCTGCGGGCGCTACTGCGCCTCGGCGTGAGCGACGACCCCGTGGAGGGCCAGTCTGCTGCGCTTGGTGCAGCGGACGAAGTGGCCGGCGAACGACAAATAGGAGAGCAAAATGCCCAAGATGAAGACCAAGAGCGGCGCGAAGAAGCGCTTCAAGATAACCGGAACTGGTAAAATCATGGCGGCGGCGCAGGGTAAGCGTCACGGCATGATCAAGCGTTCCGCCAAGTTCGTCCGTCAGGCGCGCGGCACGATGGTGCTGACCGAGAGCGATGCGGGTCTTGTACGCAAGTACATGCCGTATTTTCGCTAATCTCGATCCCCGTGACCCCCCTAATTTCTGACGGAGCATACCGATGGCACGTGTCAAACGCGGCGTAACAGCCCATGCCAAGCACAAGAAAGTACTGAAGGCCGCCAAAGGCTATTATGGCCGGCGCAAGAATACGATCCGCGTTGCCAAGCAGGCGGTCGAAAAGGCGATGCAATACCAGTACCGGGGGCGTAAGCTCCGCAAGCGCTCGTTCCGCGCGCTCTGGATTCAGCGCATCAACGCGGCCGTTCGCGAGCACGGCATGACCTACGGTACGTTTATCCACGGGCTCACCAAGCTCGGCATCGAGGTCGACCGCAAGATGCTGGCCGATATCGCCGTCAAGGATGCCCCGGCGTTCAAGGCGCTGGTCGATCAGGCGTTGGCGGCGACCGGAACGGCAGCCGCAGTTTCCGCGGCAGCGGCTTAACGCGCGGGTTGGGGTGGGCCGGCGCTGTCCGGCCGTCATCCAAGATCGGCTTACGCAGATGATGTTGGGTTGCGCCGTGTGGGTACGGCTAACCCAACCTACGGCTATTCGAAGAGGCTCCCCATGGACGCGGCAGCCGATCTGAAGGCTCTGGAAGCCCGGCTCCTCACCGAGATCGACAACGCGGCAACACTCGCCGCGCTCGATGATGTGCGGATCGCCGCCCTAGGCAAAAAGGGCAGCGTCTCCGAGCTGATGGCGGGGATCGGCAAGGTTCCGCCGGAGGAGAAGAAAGCCTACGGCGCCACCGTCAACACGATCAAGACCAGGGTCAGCGACGCGCTGGCAGCCCGCAAGGCCGTGCTCGATTCCGCCGCCGTCGATGCCCGTCTCGCCACCGAGCGCGCGGACGTAACCTTGCCGGTGCGGCTTGGCCCGCTGTCTGAGGGCCGCATCCATCCTGTCAGCCAGGTGTTCGAGGAGGTCGTCGAGATCTTCGCCGACATGGGCTTTGCGGTCGCCGAAGGGCCCGATATCGAGACTGACGATCTCAACTTCACGCGGCTCAACATCCCGCCGGAGCATCCCGCCCGGCAGGACCATGACACGTTCTACCTGAACCAAACCGGCGACGGCGCGCGCATGCTGCTGCGCACGCATACGAGCCCCGTGCAGATCCGGACGATGATGTCGCAGAAGCCGCCGATCCGCATCATCGCGCCGGGCCGGGTCTACCGCATCGACAGCGATGCCACGCACACGCCGATGTTCCACCAGATCGAGGCTCTGGTGATCGACGAAGCCACCCATATGGGCCATCTCAAATGGGTGCTGGAGGAGTTCTGCAAGGCGTTCTTCGAGGTCGACGACGTCAAGATGCGGTTCCGGGCGTCGCATTTCCCGTTCACCGAGCCGTCGATGGAGGTGGATATCGACGCGGCCGCGATCGGTAAGCCCGGCCGCTGGCTGGAGATCCTCGGCGCGGGGATGGTACACCCGAACGTAATCCGAAATTGCGGCCTGGACCCGGAGAAGTACCAAGGCTTCGCGTTTGGCATGGGCCTCGACCGTATCACCATGCTGAAGTACGGCATCCCCGACCTGCGCGACATGTTCTCGGCCGATCTGAGGTGGATGAAGCACTACGGCTTCCTGCCGCTCGATATACCTACGATTTCGGGCGGCGCTGCGGGGTAGGGCGCTTCGTAGGGCGAGTTAGCAAAGCGTAACCCGCCGTCGACGCGGAAAGCGGCGGAATACGCTACGCTATTCCGCCCTACAGTGGGTCTCGATGCTCTCCTCCCTAACGCTTTCCGCCATCTTCGCCATCGCGACCGCCTTAGCGATGGTGGTGGTGGCGACGTACATTCTGTTCTGGCACGACAGCAACCACGAGAAATTCGAGGCGTGGGTGGACTTTTCGTTCACCACAGAGGCCTTGAGCCGCGCGCTGGACTACTACCGTTTCATGGCGGTCTCGATGCTGTTCACCTACGTGCTGTTCACGGTCAGCGCGGTGTGGCTTCAAGCCGATGGTTTTGCGATCTTCGCGGAGGGCGGCAAGCCCCTGCGCGCAAGCCCGATCGCGGTCTCGTTGTTTACGCTCGATCTGGTGCTGCGCGGTGGCTTTTTCGACTTCATGCAGCACTTCGATATGACGCTGTCGCACATCCAGATGAACCGGAGCACCCGCGGGTTCGTGTGGTACGCGTTCATCTTCCGGATGTTTTACGGCCTGACGATGTTCAAGATCTTATTCTCGTTCCTGTGGATCTACGGCAAGATCAGGGTCAATCGCGAGGTGCAGCGGCGCTCGCGTGAACAAGAAGCGATGCAGCCACGGCTGTTTGATTAGAAGGTTTCAGGGACGAGATCGTGGGAACTTCGGCTCAGGCTGTTCAAGGCTGATCGATCGATCACACTGTCTGTCCCCTGAAACCTAGAACCTAGAACCTCATTGGGACCTGACATGGCGGCAGTACGAGGCGTGAGAAGCGTGGAGATGGAAGTGGCGGACGTCGGGCGCGCCACTGAGTTCTATACGCGTGTGTGGGGGCTGAGCGAGGTCGAGCGGCGCGGTGGCTCGTGCTATCTGCGTGGCACCGGGGCCTATCATCATATCCTGGCGCTGCATCCCGCGACCGGGCGGGGCGCGTTCCGGCGCGTCACGTTCGATGCGGCGGATCGCAAGACTGTGGATTCGATCCATCGTCAGGTGAACGAGCAACTGGGTCCAATAGCGGCTTGCCAAGAACTGAAATTGCCCGGCGGTGGTTATGGGTTCGGCTTCAAGGATGCGGAGGGGCGCAATCTCGCGGTCGTTTGCGATGCCGCCGACCATCGGGATGTTGCCGACGTGGCAGACCGGCCCCGCAAGATCGCGCACGTCAACGTCAATTCGGCCGATCATCCCGCCGCCACGCGCTTCTTCTGCGAGGGCCTGGGGTTTCGCGTGATCGACGAAACCGGCGGTCTGCTTTTCCTCCACTGCGACAATACCGATCACAACTCGATCGTGATCTCGAAGGAAAGCCGCAACACGGTCAACCACGTGGCCTTCGAGATGGCGGACCTCGATAGCGTCATGCGCGGCGCGGGCCGAATGAAGGATAACGGTTATCCCATCGAATGGGGGATCGGACGTCACGGTGCCGGCAATAACGTGTTCGCCTACTTCGCCGGACCCGAGGAGTTCCCGATCGAATTGACCGGCGAAGTCATGCAGGTTGGCCCCGATTACGTTCCCCGTGGTCCCGAGCACTGGAAATTCCCGCCTGGCCGCGCCGATCAGTGGGGGGTGACCGCACCACATACCGCGCGCTGGAAGCGGATCCAGGATATGTTCGGGTTCTCGGCAGATGGGCAGATTGTTTCGTAGGCTGGGTCAAGGTCCGAATTTCCGCCGGCCGCGACCCAGCATCCACGTGGTGCCTGGAAATGCTGGGTCGCGCGCCACCGCGGAGCGCTGCTCCGCGTCGAAGCTTGACCCAGCCTACGCTGATGCCGCGGGGTTGACGCCGCGTGCTCCCCCTGCCACCTCACTATGCCGAATTACCCCACCCGGACCACTCCCATGAAATTCACCCTCTCCTGGCTGCGCGACCATCTCGAGACGACGGCGAGCCTCGATCAGATCACGACCAAGCTCTCGGCCATCGGGCTGGAAGTGGAGGGCGTCGAGAACCCCGCCGAGGCGCTCAAGGCGTTCACGGTCGCGCGCGTGATCGTGGCGAAGAGGCATCCGAACGCCGACAAGCTGCAGGTGGCCCAGGTCGAGATCGCGCCGGGGCAGCCGCCTGTCGAGGTGGTGTGCGGGGCGCCGAATTGCAGGTCGGGCATGATCGGGGTGTTCGCGCCGATCGGCACTTACATTCCCGGATCGGGCCTTACGCTGGTGAAGAAGCCGGTGCGCGGCGTCGATTCGAACGGGATGCTGTGCTCCGAGCGTGAGATGCAGCTCAGCGATGAGCACGAGGGCATCGTCGATCTCGGCGATAAGCACGCGGGCGATATCGGCAAGCGATACGTCGATATCATGGGCCTCGACGACGCAATCATCGAGGTGAAGCTGACGCCGAATCGGCCCGATTGCACGGGCGTTCGTGGGATTGCGCGTGACCTCGCCGCGGCCGGTCTTGGCACCCTCAAACCGGAGCCTGCGCTCGGCAAAGTAGAGGGTAGTTTTGATTGCCCGATCGACATCAAGCTGGAGTTCGCGGCAGAGGCGGCCGACGCCTGCCCGGTGTTCGCGGGCCGCTACATCAAGGGCGTCAAGAACGGCGCTTCGCCGGCGTGGATGCAGAAGCGCCTGAAGGCCGTCGGCCTGCGCCCGATCAGTGCGCTCGTCGATGTCACGAACTACATCTCGCTCGACCGCGGCCGCCCGCTGCACGTCTACGACGCCGACAAACTACACGGTGCGATTCGTGCACGACTAGGTAGGAGAGGCGAGGCTTTCAACGCGCTGGATGGCAAGGACTACGTGGTCGAAGTGGACATGTGCGTGATCGCTGATGATGAGGGGCCACTCGGGTTCGGTGGCATCATGGGCGGGATGCTGTCGGGGTGTACCGCGACCACCACGAACGTCCTGATTGAGTGCGCCTACTTCGATCCGCTGCGCACGGCGGCAACGGGACGGCGCACGGGGATAACTTCCGACGCGCGTTATCGCTTCGAGCGCGGCGTTGATCCAGCCTTCGTCGACGGCGGTCTCGATCTCGCCACCGACATGATCGTCAAACTTGCGGGCGGCGAGCCGTCGAAGCGCAAGATCGCCGGCAAGCCTCCGATCAAGCCCAACGTCGTCGCGTTCAATTTCGCGCGCATTGCCAAGTTGACGGGCCTCGACGTCCCCGACGCCGACGCGCGCCGCATTCTCACGACGCTCGGCTTCAAGATCGACGGCAACGGCGCCAAGGCCAACGTCACTGTTCCCAGTTGGCGCCCCGATGTGCACGGCTCAGCCGACATCGTCGAGGAAGTCGTACGCATCGTGGGACTGGAGAACGTGCCGGCGACGCCGATGCCGCGCGCGGAAGGTGTCGCCCGCGCCGTGCTGACCGACCGCCAGCGCCGCTCGCGCCGTGCGCGTCGGGTGCTCGCCGGACGCGGCCTCGTGGAAGCCGTGACGTGGTCGTTCATCCCGCGCCCGCGCGCCACGCTGTTCGGCGGCGGCAGCGATGCGCTCGAGCTTGCCAATCCGATCTCGACGGAGATGTCGTCGATGCGGCCTGGTCTGCTGCCGGGATTGCTCGCTGCCGCCCAAGCCAATCGCAATCGCGGCTTCGAGGATGTCGCTCTGTTCGAGGTCGGACAGGCGTACACCGGCATCGCGCCCGAGCAGCAGTTGTTGCTGGCGTCCGGCGTGCGGGCTGGCCGTGCCTTGATGCACGCGCAGGGGCGTCACTGGAGTGGGGCCGCAGCCGAGGCCGGCGTGTTCGACGTCAAGGCCGACGTGATGGCGGTGTTGGCGGCGCTCGGCCTCGATGCATCGAAGCTGCCGATCACGCGCGATGCGCCGGCCTGGTTCCATCCGGGACGTTCGGGCACGCTGCGGCTTGGCCCCAAGGTCGTACTCGCGCACTTCGGCGAACTGCATCCCAACGCCCTGAAAGCGCTCGACGTGGATGGTCCTGTCGCGGGCTTCGAGGTCTTCCTCAACGCACTGCCCGCGGAGAAGAAGAAAGGCCGCGCACGCCCCGCGTTCGCTGCGTCCGATCTGTTGCCGGTGAAGCGCGACTTCGCGTTCGTGCTGGAGAGCACGGTGCCGGCTGCCGATGTCGTGCGTGCCGCCAGCGGCGCCGACAAGGCGCTGATCGCGGACGTTTCGGTGTTCGATCTGTTCGAGGGCGCGAGCCTGGGGGCGGACAAGAAGTCACTCGCCATCGAAGTGACGTTGCAGCCGAAGGAGAAGACCCTGACCGACGCCGACATCGAGGCCGTCTCCGCCAAGGTCGTCGCCGAGGTCAAGCGCGTGACGGGAGGCGAGATCAGGCGGTGACCGGGGTTGCAGGTCTCGGCCGGTCGGGGGTTGCACCGCAATGGTTGCGAGCCAAGGCGGGCATGCCGGGGGGGAGCGATGTTGCGAATGATCCGAAGCTGTCCTGTGTCGGTGCAGCAGGCGTGGAACACCATCGGACGCGTTGCAGAGATAGCTGCCGTCCATCAGTTCAGCGGCCAAGCACCCGTCGGTCTGCCCCGTGATTTCCGGTTGAAGGCCAATATCAACCGATGAGAACGGGAATGGAGCGGGCTATAGGAGACAAACCTGCTGGGTATCGGTACGCTTACCTCATCTGCCTGAGAGTGCGATTTTATGACCGATATTCCCCACGCTCCCGATGCCGCAACGTACTTCAGCCCCGAAGCGCTGGAGTCGCTCGCGCGCGAGTACCGGACCATCACCGAAAAGCACGCCAAACTGATGCAGGCCTTCCTCGTGCGCGAGTACAGGGAAGGGCGAAGCAAGGAGTTCGCGCAGCACGGCTTCATGCGGCGCATCAAAAGCATGGCGCGCAGCATCACGAACGTATTCGCGCTGTTGCCGCCGGAACGCACTGATTTGCCGACCGGAGAAAAACGGCATGACGCCGAGATCAACATTCAGGCGTTCGTCTTCAACACCTTTGCCGCGACCGACAATCTCGCCTGGATCTGGGTGAGCGAGGAGGGCCTCAAGAAACCGGGTGGCGGAGAGTTACCACGGTCGCAAATTACACCCCGCAGCGAGCGCGTACTCGCCTCCTTCTCACCCGCGTTCCAGGATTATCTCAAGAGCCGCGAGCCGTGGTTTCAGCATCTTGAGGATTTCCGGCACGCGCTCGCGCACCGCATTCCGCTCTATATTCCGCCTTACAATGTCGATCCTAAGAATGAAAATGCCTATCGTGAACTTGAGGACAGCATGAACGCGGCCCTGATGCGCGGCGACATTCCCGGGCACAAGCGCCTATCGGACGAACAGAAGAAGAGAGACGGCTCCACAATTTCGGACGGTGCGATGAGTGGAATCTCTGCCTGACAGCGCGCACGGTTGTGCGTGCGAATCAGGAGCCAGAATGACGAAGCGAACACGCCGGAACCACTCACCGGACTTCAAGGCCAAAGTGGCCCTT
>CAMDPA010000191.1 GCA_945903565.1 Devosia equisanguinis
GCGCCTCGAACTCGGCGGCGGTCTTGGGAAAATCCCGCCACAGATCATCCGACTTATGCTGTGTCATGGCGCCAACTCCTGGTTGTCGCCGGTAGACCATACAATTGCGCTGAATTTGAGGGACCTGAGGCAAGGGGATAGGTATGCCGCTCTCCAGGCATCTGCCGGTTGCTGCTGGCGAAAATCCTCCAACCGCGCGAGGTTCGGTCCCATCATACGAAACCACAACGGCGGAATGAAAATCAACCACATTGCACCAACTGCGCCAAGGGGCAAATGTGGCGCGCTACTTGCCGTCGAATTGAGGTGTGTTGCCGACGGCACATGGTGGTGTGAGTGCTTGAACAGGTCGAAATAGAGGCAGTTGCTCAGCGCATCGTTCGCGTTCCATGAATGCTGCGCCGCTATTGGACACGTCCGCCCGCTGCAATCGGTGCTTCTCATCAACCCATAGTGCTGGATGTAATTGACCGCAGTTAGCGCGGAGAAGCCGATCAGCCCTTGTATCGCAAGCACTGTCAGGCCCTCTGTCGCATTGATAACTGCCACGCTCAAGTACCCGGCGACCGTGAAAAGCGCTGACAGAATAACGCTCGCGGCCCCCATGCCACGCTCAGCCCCCGCCAATGCACGCCGAGCTCCAAGCATACGGAATACGGTAATTGATGAAACGACTGCTGCGGACAGATTGACAGCGAGGCTTCGGCCGAAGAAGGCGAAAATGGTCTCGCCAGGTCGAGCGCTGTCGGCATCGACTGGAGTCGCGACTTGGCGGTGGTGGAGATGGACGTGGGTATACGGAAAATATGGCACATGGGCGAGGCCGGCTAAGGCCAGTCCAGATAGGCGACATAATACGCTGCGACTGTGAATGAGCTCGTGGGCTGCGGCGACCGCCGGAACTGTGCCACAGAAGCCCAACGCCAGCGCCCGCTCGAACAGGCCGATCTCAGGTGTGCTGAATATTGTGCCGGCTCCCCTCACGCTGACGAACAGCAACACCAGATAGACCGGCACGAAGCTCGCGACGTGGACGAACGAAACGGTCGGGAGCTCCAATCTTGCAATGGCCGGCCTGGGTGCCACCACACACGTGGCGAACTGCGCGACCACCGTTAGAAGCCCCGCAGCGAACAGCACTACGAGTGCAGCGCGCGAGTCCAGATGAATAGAGCAAATCGCCCAGAGGCCCACGACGTGCGGCGCGAAATGACACGCAAACAACATCTGAAACTCGCCTGACAGAAAATTTTGCAAACCGAATGGACCACTTGGGCGCGGACCAATGCTTCGCAGTAATGAGCCAAAGTGAACACTGCACCCGACGAAAACGGGATGCAAGAGGCTTGGGTGGGGTTAGCGATTCGGAGCTTCCGCGCCTGTGCTGGAGTGGCCGGCGCGAACGTCCCAGCCCCAACAGATGTAGGGTTACGCGACGCTCCGCATCGCTTGCCCCCACCACCCTACGCCAACCCCTTCAACAACGCCGCGATGCGGTCGCGAATCTGGCCGATGTCGCTCTCGGTGGCGATCAAGGGCGGCGCGGTGACGATCGTGTCGGTGGCGAGGCGGATGTAGAGGTCGTGCTCGAAGAACGCGCGCTCCAGCGCGTCGTAGCCGCGCTGTCCAACCTTGCCCGCCACGCTGTCGAGGTCGATGCCGCACATCATGCCGATCGGCCGGATGTCCGCGACATGCGGCAAGCCCTTCAGGCTCATCATCGCGTCGGCGAAGGGCTTTTCCATCGCGCGCGCCCGCTCGAACAAGCCCTCGTCCTTGTAGACGCCGAGCGTCGCATTGGCCGCCGCCACCGCGAGAGGGTGGCCCGAGTAGGTGAAGCCGTGGAACAGCTCCACGGCATAGTCCGGCCCGGTCATATGCGCGTCGTAGATGCCCTTGCGGACCATCACGCCCGACATCGGCACCGCGCCGTTGGTGACGCCCTTGGCGAACGTGATCATGTCTGGCACGACGCCGAACCGCTCGGCGGAGAACGCATAGCCCATGCGGCCGAACCCGGTGATCACCTCGTCGAAGATCAAGAGAATGCCGTGCTGCGCCGTGATCTCGCGCAGACGCTTCAGGTAACCCTTGGGCGGCGCGATGCAGCCGGTGGAACCCGCGACCGGCTCGACGATCACCGCGGCGATGGTCGAGGCATCGTGCAGGCCGATCAGCCTGACGAGATCTTCGGCAAGCTCCGCGCCCCACTCCGGCTCGCCGACCGCATAGGCCTGCTTGGCGCGGTTATAGGTGGCAGGCAGATGATCGACGCCGGTCAGCATGTTGCCGAACGCCTTGCGGTTGTTGACCATGCCGCCGACCGAGATGCCGCCGAAGCATACGCCGTGATAGCCGCGCTCGCGTCCGATGAAGCGCGTGCGGGCGCCCTCGCCGCGGATCTTGTGATAGCTCAGCGCGACCTTCATCGCCGTGTCGACCGCCTCGCTGCCGGAGTTGGCCAGCAGCGCATAATCGAGATCGCCCGGCGCCAGCAGCGCAAGCTGGTTGGTCAATTCGAACACCGGCGGCGTCGCGAACTGGAACGCCGGCGAATAGTCGAGCCGCCCCGCCGCCTCCTGGATCGCCTTGACGATCGGCTCGCGGCAGTGCCCCGCGTTGACGCAGTAGAGGCCCGAGGTGGCGTCGAGCACCGTGCGGCCGTCGGGGGTGGTGAAGTTCATCCCCTTGGCGCCGGAGATCAGTCGCGGCCGCTGCTTGAACGCGCGGTTGGCGGTGAACGGCATCCAGTAGGACTCGAGCTCGTTGGGCTTCATGTCGAGCGGGGGCATCGGGGGCTCCTGTTGCCGGCATTGGTTACCGGAGTTGGTTGAGCAAGCGAACCGTTGGCGGTGAGATTAACAATGACTATTGTCAATGAACAGGCGTGGCCCCGGTTTTCATCCCGTTCGACAGGTGGCAGCCACCCCGCTACCACGTAGCAAACCCAATTCGACCATGTAGCGACACCGATGCTACCACGTCGCCAGCCCTGTTCTACCGCATTGCAATACCCCTGGTCCGCCGCTATACAGCACTCGCCCGATAAGGGTTTCCCGTCGCGCATTTGCACCCTTGGAGGCCGGGCGGGAACGCAGCAGAGTTCGCAAAAGTGGTCTTCCCGGTTTTGCGATAAAACTCTGCTCGAAAGACAAAGACCGGGGCCAGATCGGCCCCTTTTTGCATTGGAGAGTGCCATGGCTGAGACAATCGAACTCAAGGCCTCGGCGCGCCCACGGAGCGGCAAAGGGGCCGCACGTTCAGCGCGACGGGACGGTAAAGTGCCGGGGGTCATCTACGGACCCAAGACGGAACCCGAGACGATCAACATCGACTCGAACGAGCTCTGGAAGATCGTGCTGCGCGGCCGCTTCCTGGCGACGGTGTACAACCTCAACGTCGACGGCAAGACCGTTCGCGTCGTGCCCCGCGACCTGCAGCTCGACCCGGTCAAGGACTTCCCACTTCACGTGGATTTTCAACGCGTTACAGCTGATAGCCGGATCCGCGTCAAGGTCCCATCGAAGTTCATCAACGATACGGCCTCGCCCGGCATCAAGCGCGGTGGCGTGCTCAATATCGTGCGCCGCGAGATCGAGGTTTTCTGCCCGCCCGATCACATCCCCGACGCCTTCGAGTTCGATCTGACCGGCCTCGAAATCGGCCGCGCGATCCACATCTCCTCGATCAAGATGCCCGATGGCGTTCGCCCCACGATCGGCAGCCGCGACTTCACCGTGGCCACGATTGCCGGCGCTCTCGTCAAGACCGACGACGACGCCGCGACCACGACGACCGCTGCGGACGGCGCAGCTCCCGCCGCTGCTGGCGATGCCAAGGCCGCGCCCGCCGCAGCCGGCGGCAAGGCCCCAGCCGCTGGCGCCAAGGCCCCCGCCGCAGCCGGCGGCAAGGCTCCCGCTGCCGGTGGCAAGGCCGCAGCCCCCGCCGCCAAGCCAGCCGCGAAGAAGTAGTCCCTGAACGAAGGAGGGGAGTGGGGAGTAACGGAGTGGGAAACAGGGAAAGACACCGTTTTACGGTGCTTTTGTCCCTACTCCCTACTCCCAACTCCCCATTCCCTCAGCTCCCATGAAGCTGCTCGTCGGTCTCGGCAATCCCGGCTCGAAGTACGCGCGCAACCGGCACAACGTCGGCTTCATGGCGGTCGAGCGGATCGCCGAAAAGCACCGCTTCGGGCCCTGGAAACGCAAGTTTTCCGGCCTCGCCGCCGATGGCGAGATCGCCGGCGAGAAGGTGCTGCTGCTCAAGCCCGACACCTACATGAACGAGTCCGGCCGGTCGGTCGGCGAGGCCGTACGCTTCCTCAAAATCGCCGAGGGCGAGATCGTCGCCTTCCACGACGAGCTCGATCTGGCGCCGGGCAAAATCAAGGTGAAAACCGGTGGCGGCAACGCCGGCCACAACGGCCTGCGGTCGATCACCCAGCACGTCGGCAACGAGTTCGTTCGCGTGCGCATCGGCATCGGCCACCCCGGCGCCAAGGAGCTGGTGCACGGCTACGTCCTCCACGACTTCGCCCGCGCCGACGAAGCCTGGCTCGAGACCTTGCTCGACGCGATGTCCGATGCCGCCGGGCGCCTCGCCACCGGCGATCCCGCCCGCTTCCTCACCGATGTCGCCCGTGTCATCCAATCCGAGGACGACCCGAAGCCGAAGCCAGCGCCTACGCCACCCAGCAAGCCTCCTGGTGGCAGCCATCCCGCCGGTGAGCGGACATCGAAACGCCAATCCGCATTGGCCGAGAACATCCGCAAGTGGATGAAAGGGCGCAGCAACAACTCTTGACACGATTTCCGTGTTACACTATTTTAGCGTGTAATCTTTAGGGCTAATCGGATCACGGGCATCGCGTCATGAAGAACGTCACTTTGACCCTGCGGGAGGACGTGGCGGATTGGCTGCGCGTAGAGGCCGCCAAGGCCGACCTCAGCATGTCCGCCTATGTCAGCCAGCTCCTGGAAACCCAGATGGGGCGTGGCAAGGAGCAACTCGCCACCCTCGAGCATTTCCTGGGCGGCGCCGGCTTCGCGGGCATTGCCGCCGACCTACCCAAGCGGGACGACCTCTATGACCGGCCGGCTCTTCGTCGACACCAACATTCTGATCTACGCGCTGGATCCCGCGGATCCGGACAAGCGATCGGTATCGGCGGATTTGCTGAGGCAGACGATCAGGAACCATACACTCACGCTAAGCCCGCAAAGCCTGAATGAGAGCTACCGGGTCCTGACGCAACGGCGCAAGCTGATGCCGGTCGAAGAGGCGCGCAGCTACATCCGCACACTGGCGCCGTGGGCGATCGCGCCGCTCGATGCCGCCACCACCGAACGCGCTTGGGCGGTGCAGCATGAGGCTGGATTGAGCTGGTGGGACAGCCTGATGGTCGCCGCCGCATTGCGGGCGAAATGCAAATTGTTCGTGTCGGAGGACATGCACGACGGCGCGGTCGTCGATGGCATGCGCATCGCGAACCCGTTCAACGCGGACTTCGTGAAGCTGCTGCGGCGCGCCGTTTCCTGACAAAACGCGCGATCTGCCGCCTTGCCCCCTGGTGACCACCAGTGTAGCCCAGGCGCAAACACCCCAACACGCGAGCGTCGGCGCCTACGCCGGAGCGACAAAGGCAAAGCGACCATGGGCTTCAAATGCGGCATCGTTGGACTGCCGAACGTCGGCAAGTCCACGCTTTTCAACGCGCTGACGCAAACCGCGGCGGCGGAGGCGGCGAACTATCCATTCTGCACGATCGAGCCCAACGTGGGCGAGGTCGGCGTGCCCGATGAGCGGCTGGACAAGCTCGCCGGTATTGCCGGTTCAAAGCAGATCATTCCGACCCGGCTCACCTTCGTCGACATCGCCGGCCTCGTGCGCGGCGCGTCGAAGGGCGAAGGTCTCGGCAACCAGTTTCTCGGTCACATCCGCGAGGTCGACGCCGTCGCCTACGTGCTGCGCTGCTTCGAGGACGGCGACATTACCCACGTCGAAGGCCGCATCGATCCGATCGCGGACGCTGAGGTGGTCGAGACCGAGCTGATGCTCTCCGATCTGGAAAGCCTCGAAAAGCGCCGCCTCCCGCTCGAGAAAAAAGCCAAGGGCGGCGACAAGGAAGCCAAGGCCCAGCTTGCGATCATCGACCGCGCACTGCCGCTGCTGCGCGAGGGCAAGCCTGCCCGCCTGACCGAGGTCACGCCGGAGGAGCTTCCCTTGTTCCGCCAGCTTCAACTGCTGACATCCAAGCCTGTGCTCTACGTCTGCAACGTCGACGAGGCCTCCGCCGCCAATGGCAACGCGTTCACCGCCAAAGTTGAAGCATTTGCCAAGGCGGAAGGCGCGGGCTGTGTCATCATCTCCGCCAAGATCGAGTCCGAGTTGTCGGGTCTCGATGACGAAGAGCGAACGGCGTTCCTCGCCGAAATGGGACTCGTCGAAGCCGGCCTCAATCGGTTGATCCGCGAGGGTTACCGGTTGCTCGGCCTCGTCACCTACTTCACGGTGGGCCCCAAGGAAGCCCGCGCATGGACGATCACGGCGGGAACCAAAGGGCCCAAGGCCGCCGGCGTGATTCACACCGACTTCGAGAAGGGCTTCATCCGCGCCGAAACAATCGCCTACGAGGACTACGTTTCACTCAACGGCGAAACCGGCGCCCGCGACGCTGGCAAGATGCGGCTCGAAGGCAAGGAGTACGTGGTGCGCGACGGCGACGTCATGCACTTCCGCTTTGCTGGCGGTTGAGCCTGAGAATGAACCAACAGCCAGCGATGACCGATGATACCGGAGCAGCGCCCGCCATGACCAAGTCGGTACTTTGCCTGCGGCCACAGGCCGATTTCGCGCGCGTGGGCGTCGTGCCGCCTGCGGCGCTTTCGATCCGCTACATGACATCGGCCGATCCGCAGCTTCCCGACGCGATCAAGAGCGCAGACGCCATCGTAATGCCGGCGATCGGTCCAAAACTTGCCCCCGCGATGTTCGAAGGCAGTAAGGTCAAGCTGGTGCAGGTGACAGGCGCCGGCATCGACCGGCTCGATTTGGCCGCGATGCAGCGGCTCGGCATTCCCGTGACGAACGTGCCGGGCGGCAGCAACAACGCGGTCGCGGAATACTGCGTGGCAACCGCGCTCGATCTGTTGCGGCGGATGTCGTGGTCGAGCGCCGAGGTGAAGCGGGGCAACTACGTTGCGTTTCGACAGAAATTGATGGACGGCAATCTGCCGGGCCTCGACGGGTTGACCGTCGGCGTCGTCGGACTTGGCACCATCGGCATGGTGGTCGCGGCGGCCTTCACCGAGCGCGGCAGCCGGGTCGTCTACTTCGATCCTAAGCCACCCAAGCCCGACGCCGCCCGCGAAGCGGGCTGGACATCGCTCTCGCTCGACGCTCTGCTGGTCGAGTCCGACGTCGTAACGCTACACGTGCCGTTGCTGCCGGCGACGACGGGCCTGATCGGCGCGGCACAGCTTGCCAGCATGAAGCCGACGGCGATCCTGATCAACGCGGCGCGCGGCGGCATCGTCGATGAGGCAGCACTCGTGGCGAGCCTGATGAGCGGGCACCTCGGCGGCGCAGCGGTCGACGTTTACCCGATCGAACCGCCGCCCGCGGACAATCCGCTTCTCCAGATTTCGGGCGAGGCATCGCAGCGCTTGCTGCTGACGCCGCACATCGCCGGCGTAACGCGCCAGTCCGCCGCGACGTTGTTCCGCGTGTCCTGGGCCAATATAGAGCGTGTGCTGCTCAACGGCGAAAAGCCTATACACATCTGCGGCTAGGTGAGGCGGCGTCCCTTTCTGGACGCGCGCCTTAGGCATGGGATCCAAGGGCGAGCCCTTGGCGGGTGCTCGAGGGCAGAGCCCTCGATCTTGCTACCGCTTCCCCATCACCTTCGCCTTCCACAAATCCCAGGGACGGTGGATCTGCCCTTCGATCGTCGCCTCGGTGAGGAAGGCCTCTTCCGGCGCAAGAAACTCGATCGGGCCGCCGCACAGGATCGCCTGCATCTGCAGCCGCGCGTTCATCTCGGTATAGACCGCGCGATAAGTCGCGACCTTCACGTCGCCCGCCACCACTACATTGCCGTGCCCGCGCATTAGCGCCATCGGCTTGTCCGCGAGCACGCGCGCAAGATCACGCCCATGGCCGGGCTCGCGAATCAGAATGTCGGTCATCCGGCCGGACTCCTTGCGGATGTCGTACACCGGCACGCCGCGGCCGAGAAACCCGCTCATGTGATAGACCGGCTGCATCACCGTCTTGGTGATGCCGAACGGCACGACCGAGGGGGAGTGCGTGTGGATCACCGAATTGACGTCGGGCCGCACCTTGTAGATCTCGCCATGGATGTAGCGTTCAAGAAAGCCGCGCGGTGCATTGGGATCGACCGGCTCGCTGTCGAGATCGTACTCGACGATATCGGCTGCGGTGACCAGTTCCGGCGCCAGGTTGCGCGACAGCAGGTAGCGGCTGGGATCGGTGGGATGGCGCATGCTGACATGACCGAACGCATCGAGGATGCCTTCGCGCGCCAGGATCAGGCTCGCCGCGACCAGATCTTCCAGTTGCTCCTTCGAGATCGGTCCAGCGGACTTGTTCTTCGGCGTGCTCATGTCGCATCTCCTTGCTGGCGCGCTGGCCACTGTTCGGCCAGCACCATAGGAAATACGGGATTGACTGCCTAGCGTCCTGAACCCGAATTGCCGGCTACTTCACCGGCCGGGTAACTCGGCAATTCGGCATCACTAGTGGACCGCGTCCTTGCGCGGCTTGGTTGCGGCCAACTCCCGGATCGCGGCCATCGTATCGGCGAGGCTCTGCTTGATGCTGAGCTGCGGTTCCCAGCCGAGCTCGCGCCGGATCTTCTGGTTGCTGATGTTCCACACCCGGCCTTTGATCGTGCTGGCGATTTCGTCCGTCATTGTGCGCGACGTGCCGTTGAGCCAGCTCGCAAATCCGTCGAGCCACGGCATGACAGGCATCGGCATCGTGGGCATGGTCATCAGCGGGCGAGATACCGAAGGATCGATCATATGCATCGTCTGCGCGATCTCGGTCATGGTGGGCTGGCGGTCGTTCACGGCGATGTAGCGCTCGCGCTTGCCCTTCTCGAGCACCAGCAGGTGCGCGCGCGCCACGTCGCGAACGTCGACCCACGGGTAATTGACGGGCGGCGCGCCAAGCTGAAACACACCCGCCATGATCGCCTCGACGATATCGATCGTCGGCGTGTGGCGAGCAAAGCCAGGACCACCGAACGCGCCGGGCAGAACCGTTGAAAGTTCCAGGCCAAGCTCGTCGGCCAGCGCCCACGCCCGGCGCTCGCCCTCGGTCTTGGCGCGCAAGTAGGGCACGCGCATGTCGCTCGCCCAGTCCTTTTCGTCGACGGGTGGATCGCCGGGCTTGCCGATCGGTAAGGTTCCGGTCGACGAAGTGACGACGACGCGATTTACGCCGGCATCCTTAGCCGCCCGCAGCGCGGCATCGATGCCTTCCACGCTAGCCCGGATCATGCACCAGGGCGATGGCGTTGACCACGGTGGCCGTTGGCGCGCGGCATCGTTCCGTCCGGCGTGACCGGATCGGCGCAGGTGAAATCGTCGTGCAACGCGTCAGGGGTTGATCTGCCTCGTTCGGCGGCTTGTC
>CAMDPA010000192.1 GCA_945903565.1 Devosia equisanguinis
GGGCCCGACCATCGGCTTACCGTCCGCGCCGGTCTTGTTGTACTGCGCCTTCTCGCACAGCTTGACCCACGCGCTCTGCTGTTGCGCCGGTGCTGCGGCGGCCGAGGCCGCGCCCTTCGCCGGGGCCTTTTGCGCCTGCGCCGGCGACATGCCGCCGAGCGACATCAGACCCGCGCCGATCAGTGCGAGGCCAGCGCCGCGCGCACCTACAATCCACTCCGCCATGTGTGTGAACCTTTCGTTTTCCCCGCGAGCCACGCTCGCTCCGCAATTGTCCGACAAATCTAGGCCGTACTGGTCGCAGTAAACGCGACCCTCGGCCGGGCGCGGAACCGGACCTAACGTGCCAGACCTAACGCTAACGTGCCATGCGCACCCTTGCGGCGCGTCTGTGGTCCGGACTAAAGGCTTGATTGAGGCAATCCCGTGACCGAATCTATGGGCTGTCGTAGACCCAGTGTTAACAACCCAGGCCGTTGCGTCCGGGCCACGGGAAACAGGTCGCGGACCAGGGGGAGACAGCTGATGACCGGCCAAACCGCCGCAGGTCCGAGACCGCTGGGCACGCAGTGGCCATGAACGCGATTCGTGCTGTCGGGCTGTGTCTGCTGCTTTTTGTGCCTGCGCCCGCTGTCGCCCAGAACGCCGGCCCGGCACCTCCGGCGCACGGCATTGCCATGCACGGCAGCCCGTTGTTGCCTGCCGGCTTCACGCATCAGCCGCACGTCAATCCCGATGCGCCCAAGGGTGGCACGCTCAGGCTGGGATCGCCGGGCACCTTCGACAACCTCAATCCGTTCACGATCAAGGGCAACACGCCGCAGGGCCTGCGTGAGTACGTGTTCGAAAGCCTGATGGCGCGCGCGGCCGACGAGCCTTTCACGCTCTATGGTCTGATCGCTGCCGGCATCGAGACGCCCGCCGACCGCAGCGCCGTCACGTTCCATCTGCGGCCGCAGGCGCGCTTCTCCGATGGCAAGCCGATCACGGCCGAGGACGTCGTGTTCTCGCACAAGGTATTGGCCGAGAAGGGCTGGCCCTATCACCGCGCGCACTATCGCAAGGTCGAGAAGGTCGACGTGCTCGGCCCCCATACCGTGCGCTTCACCTTCGGCGCGAGCGGCGACCGCGAGCTGCCGCTGATCCTGGGGTTGATGCCGGTACTGCCGCGTCACCGCCTCGACGCCGAGACCTTCGACCGCACGACGCTCGATCCGGTCGTCGGCAGTGGCCCCTATACGATCGCCAAGGTCGATCCGGGCCGCGCCATCGTCTACCGCCGAAACCCCGGCTACTGGGGCCGCGACCTGCCGATCCAGCGCGGGCGCTATAACTTCGATACGATCAGCTACGAGTTCTTCCGCGACCAGGGCGCGATGTTCGAGGCGTTCAAGGCGGGCGACATCGATGTCCGCGTCGAGGAGGAGCCGGCGCGCTGGGCGGAGGCCTATGATTTTCCCGCCGTGCGCAACGGGCAAGTTGTGAGGCGCGAGATCAAACTCGGGTTGCCCGCGGGCATGTCGGCGCTGGTGTTCAACACGCGGCGTGCGCCGTTCGACGACGCCCGTGTCCGCCGCGCGTTCGTGCAGTTGCTCGATGCGGAATGGATCAACCGCAATCTGTTTCACAGCCTCTACCGGCGCACCGGCAGCTTCTTCGCGCGTTCCGATCTCGCCTCCGCTGGCCGCCCCGCCGATGCGCGCGAACGCGAGCTGCTGGCGCGCTTTCCCGGCGCGGTTCATCCCGACATCCTGGAAGGACGCCCGTTCTTGCCCGTCACCGACGGCAGCGGCAACAATCGCGCGGGGCTGGCGGCGGCCAACAAACTGCTGGTCGAAGCCGGCTACGGCCTTGCCGGCGGCCGCATGGTCCACCGCGCGACGGGCAAGCCGCTGGCGTTCGAGTTCCTGGCCGCCAGCCGATCGCAGGAGCGGTTGATCCTCGCGTTCGGCGCGCCCTTGAAGCAGCTTGGCATCGCCATGCGCGTCCGCCAGGTCGACAGCGCGCAATACTGGGGTCGCATGAAGTCCTACGACTTCGATATGGCACAGTGGAACTGGGGCGCGTCGCTGTCTCCCGGCAACGAGCAGATCAACCGCTGGTCCTCGCGCGCCGCCGCGATCGATGGCACGCTGAACTATGCCGGCGTCAAGAACCCCGCAGTCGACGCCATGATCGAGGAACTGCTCAAGGCCGAGGCACGCGAGCCCTTCGAGTCGGCTGTGCGCGCGCTCGACCGCGTGTTGTTGAGCGGCGAATACGTGATCCCGCTGTTCCACGTGCCGGGACAATGGCTCGCCTGGAACCGGCGCGTGACCTTCCCCGAACGCACCCCCCTGAGCGGCATCGACTTCGATACATGGTGGGCGGCGCGGTAACCAGACTGTTCAATCCGCCTTGATGCCCGCGTCGCGCACCACTTTGCCCCATCGCTCCACCTCGCCGGCGACGAGGCGCGTGAAATCGGCGGTGGACGAGCCCTTGGGTTCGAGGCCTAGATCGTCGAGCCTCGCGGCGATCGCGGGATCGGCGAGTGCGGTGAGGAACACGCCTTGCACGCGCGCGATGATCGCATTGCTCGTGCCCTTCGGCGCGAACAGACCGTACCACGTCGTCGCCGAATAGCCCGGCAGTCCCGAGGCGGCGATCGTCGGCACATCCGGTAGGGCCTTGGAGCGCGCCGTGCCGGTGACGCCGAGCGCACGCACCTTGCCGCCGCGGATGTGGGTGGTGGCGCCCGGCACCGTCGGCATGCTGAGCGCGATGCGGCCCGCGATCGTATCCGTCATCCACTGGCCGATGTTGCGGAAGGGAATATGCACGATGTCGATGCCGGCGGTGAGGCGGAACAATTCCATTGCGAGATGACCGCTGGTGCCGACGCCGCTCGAACCGTAGTCGAGTTTGCCGGGCTGGGCCTTGGCCATCGCGATCAGCTCGGCGACTGATTTGGCCTCGGACGCGGCCGGCACGACGAGCACGGCCTGCGTGTCCGCCACCATCATGATCGGCGCGAACTCGTCGATCTTGAAGGCGCGTTTTGCGCGCAGGCTGGCGTTGACTGCCAGGGCCTGCGTCGTCATCAGCAGCGTATAGCCGTCGGCGGGCGCGCGTGCGACGGCCTCCGCGCCGAGATCGCCGTCAGCGCCGGGCTTGTTCTCGATGATGATCTGCTGGCCGAGCGGGCCGCTCACCTGCTGGCCGAGCAGCCGCGCGATCACATCGGTGCTGCCGCCGGGCCCGAACGGCAGGATCAGCTTGACCGAGCGCGTCGGATAGGCCGGCGCTTGAGCGGCAGCACTGAGGCTCGTCGCCACCGCCGCGCAATAGATCGTCGCTGCGGCAGCGCCACAGAGCTTGGCATTGACCATCGTACCCTCCCAGATCGATTGTTGTTGTTGCTCAGCCCGCTCAACCCTTGCCTGCGTTGGCCTTCACCTTATCCCACCACGGACACACGCCGTGGCTCATCACATGGTTGCCGGGCATCACCTGCAGCGGCTCGCGCTGGGCGTCGGCGGCGGCTTTGGCGCGCAACGCGTGCGCTTCGGCCATCTTGTCGGGCGGCAGCCACGTGCGCTCGTGGCCCCACAGGCTGGTGCCGTAGTGCATTTCGTGGGGCTGCCAGTTCGCGACATCGAGCGTGCGCCCGCCCCAGCCGCATTCCATCATGAAATCCGACGGTGTCGTCGCATAGAACGACGTGACGTGATCGTTCGTGTGCCGCCCAAGCGTGGTGCCGATGCGGCCGGGTTCCGCCAGCGCCAGGTCGTAGGTCTGGCCGACATCGTCGAGCGAGCACATTTCGACCATGAGATGGTGGATCGCATCGCGGTCGCTCTTGATCAGCGCGATGGAGTGGTGGCGCGGGTTGGTGTGGAAGAAGTAGGCGACGAACGGCGTCAGCGCGAAGTCGGAGAGCTTGAAACCCAGCGTATCCTGGTAGAAGCGGATCATCGGCTGCAGGTTCTTCACCCGCAACACGACGTGCCCCATGCCGAGCGCACCCGTGCGGAACCCCGAGATCGGCTTGCCCGGCACGAATGCCGTGTCCGCCACTTCCGCGCCGTGGAAAGCTTCCAGCACATGCCCGGCCGGATCGCGGAAGGTGATCGCATCGCGCACGCGCCGGGCATCGGCAATCGCGCGGCTGACGCGGGCGACCTGCACGCCCTTGCCCTCGAGTCGTCCTGCAAGCGCATCGAGCGCTGCGGCATCGCGCACTTCCCAACCGAAGAACTGATCGTGCTCGCGACCATGATCACCCGCCGGTGCATCGCGCGCGCCCGTGACGATCACGCGCTGCTTGCGGTCGTCCATGCGAAAGCGCAGCGACGAGGCCGACTTCTCGACCAGCTGCAGCCCGAGCCAGCGCGCGCCGAAGCTCTCCCACTCCTCGAGTTTGCCGGACGTGACGCCGACGTAACCGAGCGCTTCGATCATTGCTGACCTCCTGATGCCATCATTCGCATTCCATGTTGCACCACGCCGCGTTCAGCGCCAAGCTGTCGATCCTCGAATGAGCATGCCGGATTGGGGAGGGATTGATGTTGAAGCGCGCCTTCAAGGGATGTGTCGTATCGGGCATTCTCGCCCTTGCCGTGCTCGGGCCCGGGATTGCCCAGGCCCAGACGGCCGTCCAATCCTGGCCGCAGCGCAACGTGCGCTTTATCATTCCGTTTGGTCCCGGCTCCGGCGCGGACATCAGCGCGCGGCTGCTGCAGGATGGCCTGCAAAAGAAGTGGGGCAAGCCGATCGTCGTCGAGAACCGCCCGGGCGGCGATGCGATGGTGGCGATCAACGCCTTCACGGGCGCGGCCGACGACCACGTGCTGCTGTACGGCGCCGTCGCCTCGTTCGTGGCCCACCCATATCTTTACGAGAACCTCTCGTACGTGCGCGAGCGCGACCTGCTGTCGATTGCCCGCATTTCCATCACAGTGATGGCTGTCGGGGTGCCCGAGCAGATGGGCATCAAGACGCTCAAGGAGTTCGTGGCCCACGCCAAGGCCAATCCGGGCAAGCTCAACTCGGCTTCAGTGCAAGGCATGTCCGAGATCGTGTTCTACGGCTTCCTCAAGCGCGAGGGCCTCGACATCGCCAAGGTGCCCTATCGGGACATCGTGCAGGCACCGACCGACGTCGGCGAAGGCCGTCTGCAGGCGCTGATGGCTTCGCTCGCCGCCATGCGGCCGATAGCGGAAAGCGGCAAGCTCAAGGTGCTGGCGGTCGGCAATCAGCGCACGCCGGCATACCCCGACATCCCCACGATCACCGAGGCGGGTTTCCCGAGCCTCGATCATGCGGGCCTGATCGGCGTGTTCGGTCCGCGCGGGATGGCGCTCGATCTGCGTCAGCGCGTGGCCGCCGATATCGTCGCGGCCGGCTCCGCGCCCGACATTACCGCGCGGCTGACCGCAACGGGCCAGCTTTCTGCGTTCGCGGGACCCGAGGAGCTCGAGACGTCGATCACCGGCATGACCGCGACGCTCGATGCTGCCGCTGCCGCCCTCGACATGAAGCGGAAGAAGTGAGGATCGGATGGATCAAGCGACATTCGACAAGATCGCCATCCGCGAAGTCATCGAGAACTGGGCGATCTGGCGCGACACCGGCGATTTCGATCGCCTCGCGACCTGCTTTCACGACGACGGCACGATGACCGCGACGTGGTTCGAAGGATCGAAGGATCTGTTCGTCGAGCGCGCTAAGGCCTCGTTCGCCCGCGGCAACGCCAGTGCCCACGTGCTTGGCGCGATCTCGATTGATCTTGCCGGCAACCGGGCCATCGCGCAGACCCGCGCCACCATCGCGTCGCGCGATACGATCGACGGCGTGCTCTACGACATCGCCTGCATGGGCCGCATGTACGACTTCTTCGAAAAGCGGCAGGGGCGCTGGGCGATCGCCGAGCGCCGCCTGACCTATGAAAAGGACCGCGCCGACCCTGTCATCCCCGGCACCTCGGTCGTCTTCGACGAGACGCTGCTGGCGAGCTTTCCGAGTGGCTACCAGTTCCTCGCCTACGCGCAGACCAAGCGCGGCCTGGACGTCTCGCGCACCCTACCCGGCCTGCGCGGCCCGCAGGTCGAAGCGCTCTATGCAGAGGGCAAGGCGTGGCTCGCAGGCTCTTCGTAGGGCGGGCAAGCAACTTCCGCGCAGCCCGCCGCTTTCCCGCACCACGGCGGCGATGGGCCTTGATGGCCGGGGTCAGACCCCGGCGCAACACGCCGCGGTCCCATCTGCGGCGGTCCGGCCACAGCTCCGCAGGCTGCGCAAGCCGTCGCAGCGTTGTACGCTCATCGCACTTGCCGAGACCGGCGGCGCCCGTTACCACCACAGGTCTGGAATAGCAGGGGTAATACTGGTGAGGCGCTGGGATGCGATCGTTGTCGTGGGCCTGCTGACGGCGGCTTTTGCCGTGCCGGCGCGCGCTCAGTCGCCGGTCGCCGCGGGTGGCCCGGCGTGCGGCAAGCCGGAGTTCGAGTCCGTGGTGGAAAGCGCGGCTGCCTCCCTGCGCGACCTCAATTCCCGCAATGCGCCGGGCTTCCAGGACAAGTTGCGCCTGCTGCGCGAGCGCCAGAAGTGGTCGGCGGATGATTTCATGGCAAAGGCCGCGACTTATGTTCAGGACGAGCGGATCGCCGCTTACGACCAGCGCGCCAACGATCTGCTGACCCAGGTCAACACCATGGGCGAGGCCGGCGCCGCGTCCACCTCGCCCGATTGCAAGCTGCTCGGCGATCTGCGCGCGACGATGAAGGCCCTGATCGACACCCAGATCGAGAAGTGGGCGTATATGTTCGCCAAGATCGAGCGCGGGCTGGTGAATTGAGCCGCAGGCTGAAAAAGGGGTAAGCCATGATCCGTACCCGCATCGCCCTGTTCGCCGCCACCGCGCTGGCCACCGCCGCGACGGAATGCGCGGCCCAGGATCCCATCGCCGACTTCTATCGCGGCAAGCAGGTCTCGATTCTGGTCGGCTTCACGCCGGGCGGCAGCTCCAGCCTCTATGCGCAGGCGCTGGCGCGCGAGATGGGGCGGCATCTGCCGGGTAGCCCTACGTTCGTGGTCCAGCACATGCCGGGCGCGGGTGGGCTGGTCGTTTCCAATCATGTCGCCAACACCGCCGCGCGCGACGGCACCGTGTTCGCCACCACCGGCCGCACGGTCGCGATCGAGCCGCTGCTCGGCAACAAGAACGCCCGCTACGACGCACGCAAGCTCAACTGGCTCGGCACCGCCAACGTCGAATACACCACCTGCATCGCCTGGCACACCGCGCCCGTGAAAACGCTGAAGGAGGCGATGGAGAAGGAGCTGATCGTCGGCGGCTCCGGCGCCGACGCCACCGAGGTCGTGTTCCCCAAGGCTGCCAATAAGCTGACCGGCACCAAGTTCAAGGTCGTGCTCGGCTATCACGGCTCGACGGAACTGCTGCTGGCGATGGAGCGCGGCGAGACACAGGGCTTCTGCGGCATCGGCTGGACGTTCGTGAAGCTGCGGCTTGGCCACCTGCTGCGCGAAAAGAAGGTCAACATCCTGTTCCAGATCTCGATGGAAAAGCATCCCGATCTGCCCGACGTTCCCGCCATCATCGACCACGCCAGGACGCCCGACGACCGCAAGGTGTTCGAATTCCTGTTCGCGCCGCAGGAGATGGGCCGGCCGTTCTTCGCCCCGCCCGACGTGCCGCCCGCCCGCGTCAAGGCGCTGCGCGACGCCTTCGAGAACACGCTGAAGGACAAGGTCTTCCTGGCCGAGGCCGAGCGCATGGGCATCGAAGTCCAGCACCGCAGCGGCGAGCACATCGATCGCCTGCTGGAGAAAGTCTACGCCACGCCCCAGGACGTCATCGACCGCGCCAAGGCGGTGACGGAGTAGGGGCGCCATTGCGCGACGCCATTGGAGTTGACCCCATTGGTCGGGCCCACAAAACGTGCTTGGATCGCCCATCCATTGCGCTTCGAGGGAACCCGCCATGTCCGTCCGCAATCTCGCCGTGTGCCCGCCGTCGATCGTCGGCAATCCCATGCTCCTGAAGCGCGTGCTCGAAAAATATCCGAAGGCGACGCTGTGGCAGGGGCCGAAGATCGTCGACGAGCACGTGCTGATCGATTTTCTGAAAGGCCACGATGCCGCGATCGTCGGCGTGAACGAGCCGATTACCGACAAGGTGCTGACGGCGCTGCCGGAGTTGAAGGTGATCGGCAAGATGGCGGCGGGCTGCGAGGCGATCGACTTCGAGGCGATGAAGAAGCACGCTGTGCGCTTCGGCTACACGTTCGGCGTCAACAAGCTGGCGGTGGCCGAGCTGACGCTCTCGTTCATGATCGCGGGCCTCAGGATGGTCGGCGAGACGAATCTCGCGATGCGCAATGGCGAGCGGCCGGGCATGCGCTCCGGCAGTTTGTTGACCGGCCGTGTCGTCGGCATCCACGGTTGCGGCAACGTGGGCAAGGAAGTCGTGCGCCTGATCAAGCCGTTCGGCTGCACGATCCTCGCCTGCGACGTGAAGGACTACGCGGAATTCTACCGCGCCAACGGCGTCACGCCGGTCAGCCACGACGAGCTGCTGGAGCGCTCGGAAGTGCTGTCGCTGCATCTGCCCAAGACCAAGACGACGCGCGGGCTCTATTCGCGCAAGGTGCTGCAGCGCATCCGGCCCGGCGCGGTGCTGGTCAACACCTGCCGCGGCGATATCGTCGACGAGGACGCGCTGACCGATCAGCTCGACGCCGGCAAACTCCGCGCCGCCTGCTTCGACGTATTCGCGATCGAGCCGGCCGTCTGCGACCGCCTGTTACGCCACCCCCTCATGCTCGCCACGCCCCACATCGGCGCCGGCGCCGACGAGATCCGCATCATGATGGTCGACGCCGCCATCCGCGGCCTGGAGGAGAACGAGCTGGTCGACCCCGCGAAGTTCTATGAGAATTGAGCGCGCGCGCGCGTGATCGGCACGGTGCGTTGGCTATCGATGTCCCATCCGGAAAAAGCCGACCGCGGGTGTGGACGTGGGTGGCGGGCGAGGTTGACCGCAACCGGTCTTCGAGGCTGCCGCTTGCGTAATGCCTTTTCGATTCCATTCGATCAAGCGCACCGAATATGAGACTTCGGCCCCGGAGGGGCCCTTGGACTTTAGCTACGGGTGGAGCGCAGCGGAACCCGTAGACCGAAGTCCTCTCTCATTCCGGTCTCCCCCCGTCGAGCCGAAGGCTCGCTTTCGGCGAGATGGGGCGAAGGAGTTTCGATGCTAGGCACATACTCTCAGCTGCGCGATCAATTCCTCCGCCCCTCCGGGGCGGCTACAATGAAGACTGACTTTATCCACGGGTTCCGCTGCGCTTCACCTGTGGCTACAGCCCAAGGCCCCTCCGGGGCCAATGCCAGCACATGGCCCACTGCCGGACGAACACGGAGCATTCGACAACTGCAGCCGAGGGGATACCGACCGTATACGCGGTCCATCAGAGGACGGGTCCAGGGGCTGTGCCCCTGGCGCAGGAGTGCGAGGGCCGCGTAGGCCCTCGTTCGCGCAGCGAGTAGCGCCACCACACTTATCCCCGCTACCCCATTCGCGCATAATCTCCCCTTATCCCGCTCCGCCCAGGGGTTGCGCTCGCGAGGCGTCTCGATCGTGAGG
>CAMDPA010000193.1 GCA_945903565.1 Devosia equisanguinis
TTCGGCTGGGGTATCTTGGGTCATGGCGGTTGTGGCGTAGCGTTGATACGCGGCACTCTTCGTCTCGACACCGAATTGTTACGTGAATCTCGCCACTTGCACCACAACTGCCAACGATTTTCCAAGGTCTGGTGCATAATCCGGGCTAATGTGCTCTCCGCGTCGTTCAGCCCTGATGGCAAACGCGTGGTGACGGCGTCAGCCGACAGCACGGCGCGGATCTGGGATGCCGAGAGCGGCAAAGAGATTTCTGCTGCCGGAGGCGGCGAGCCAATTGTCTTGAATGCCCATACTGGCGCTGTCGGGTCCGCGTCGTTCAGCCCTGATGGGAAACGCGTGGTGACGGCGTCATACGACCGGACGGCCCGGTTGTGGGATGCGGAGACGGGCAAAGAGATCACTGTTGCCGGAGGCGGCGAGCCAATTGTCTTGGAAGCCCATACCAGCGCGGTTCGATCCGCTTCGTTCAGCCCTGATGGGAAACGCGTGGTGACGGCGTCATCCGACCAGACGGCCCGGTTGTGGGATGCCGAGAGCGGCAAAGAGATCACGGCTGCCAGAGGCGGCGAGCCAATAGTCTTGAAAACCCATTCTTCTATGGTGCCCTCCGCTTCGTTCAGCCCTGATGGGAAACGTGTGGTGACGGCGTCATCCGACCAGACGGCCCGGTTGTGGGATGCCGAGAGCGGTAAAGAGATCGCCGTCTTGAAAGCCCATGCTGGCATCGTCTGGTCCGCGTCGTTCAGCCCTGATGGCAAGCGGGTGGTGACGGCGTCATCCGACCAGACGGCCCGGTTGTGGAATGCCGAGAGCGGCAAAGAGATCGCCGTGTTGAAAGCCCACGAGGGCGGAGCCCTCGCTGCGAGCTGGCGCCGGGACGGACGCCGGATCGTCACTGCCGGACAAGATCGCGTCGCCCGCATCTGGGACGTCGAGATGATGACGGTCTATCGCGTGGACTTGCGCGAGCGCGTGTGCGCCGAGAAGCTGATCGGCGCGCAGGAGTTCACCGACGAGGAGCTGGCTGATCCGATCCTGCGCGGCATCGACGGGCG
Source organism: Devosia equisanguinis (assembly GCA_945903565.1). Taxonomy (GTDB): domain Bacteria; phylum Pseudomonadota; class Alphaproteobacteria; order Rhizobiales; family Hyphomicrobiaceae; genus CAMDPA01. Next base: position 1,056 of record CAMDPA010000193.1, read on the forward strand.
CGACCCGATCGCCCGCAACCCCTGCCTGCGCCGCGGCCCGCTCTCATGGGAATATTGGACGCGGATGCCGGGGCAGTGGTGGCGCGCCATGCGCGGGGTTTTCAACTGACGCGTCATCCCCAATCGAACCGTCATCCTCGTGCGAGCACGGCCCGCAGGGCTGTGTCGAAGCACGGGGACCCAGCGGAAGAATCGTCCGAAGGACACGGAAGATCTATCGACGCCTTCGGCGGCTTCTTGTGCTGGGTCCCCGGCGCTCGTGCGCTGCGCGCACTTCGGCCGAGGGTGACGGTTCCGTTTTATTCGGCTCGTCATCCTCAATCGGTTCGTCATCCTCGTGCGAGCACGGCCCGCAGGGTCGTGTCGAAGCACGGGGACCCAGCGTAAGACTCGTCCGAAGGACACGGAAGAACTATCGACGCCTTCGGCGGCTTCTTGTGCTGGGTCCCCGGCGCTCGTGCGCTACGCGCACTTCGGCCGAGGATGACAGTTCCGTTTTATTCGGCTCGTCATCCTCAATCGAACCGTCAACCACGTGCGAGCACGGCCCGCAGGGTCGTGTCGAAGCACGGGGACCCAGCGTAAGACTCGTCCGAAGGACACGGAAGATCTATCGACGCCTTCGGCGGCTTCTTGTGCTGGGTCCCCGGCGCTCGTGCGCTGCGCGCACTTCGGCCGAGGATGACGGGAGTGGGGATGACGGGTCATATGAGGATGACGGTGCGCGTCATTGGCTCGGTCAGATGAGCTTTGGTATGGACTTCGGATCGATCAAACCGTAAACATCCGTATAGAGATCGTGCCAGTTCGGATTGGAGTGCTCGATGAGGGCGACCTTGTCGCGGCGCAACCACTTCTTCAGTTGCTTCTCGCGCCGGATCGCTTCGTCCATCGTATCGAAATACTCGTTGTGGACGAGTAGGTGTACGCCGTATCGTTTCGTGAAGCCGGCGACCAAATCCTGTTTGTGGATCGAAATGCGGTCGATGAGATCGCTGGTCACGCCGATGTAGAGGGTGCCGTTGCGGCGGCTCGCCAGAATATAAATGGCCGGGGATTTCTCAGGTCGAGGCATGGTGAATACGCGGCGCTACAGCTGGTGGGTGTGTAGGGTTATCGTGGTCGCGTTGAGGTTGAAATTTGGCTGAGCTGCGTTCGGTTGCAGTCACCGCTACACGTGTCGACAGGTCGACACATGTCGAAGGGGGCCTCTACCATGTAGAGACCCCCTCGAAGACCATGTCGTGTATCGTCGAACCGGCTTGAAAACGTTGTCGAAACGAGCCCGTTCGATCAGAGCTTGTGGGCCATGCGCTCGCGCTTGGTGGCGAGGTACTTGGCGTTGAAGCGCTGGGGGTTGACCACGTGCGCGACCTGCTCGACGACGGTGATACCGAGGTCACGGAGAGCGTCGACCTTGAGCGGATTGTTGGTCATCAGACGGATCTCGGTGGTGCCGAGGTCCTTCAGGATCTTGACCGCCAGCTCGTAGTCGCGGGCATCGACCGGCGCGCCGATCGAGAGGTTGGCGTCGACCGTATCGAGGCCGCGATCCTGCGCCGCGTACGCCTTCATCTTGTTGACGAGACCGATGCCGCGGCCCTCATGATGGGGCAGATAGATGATGATGCCGTGCGTGCTCTCGGTCACCTTCTCGAGCGCCTTCTGGAGCTGCTGATAGCAGTCGCAGCGCAGCGAGTGGAAGATGTCGCCGGTCACGCAGCCCGAGTGGACGCGCACCAGCGGCGCCTCGCCCTTGGAGCCTTCCTTGCGGTGGACCAGCGCCATCGCCTGATACGACACGCTGTCGTCCTCGTAGGCATGGGCCTCGAGCATGACTTCCCTGCCCTGGAACTCGATGGGCAGTATGGTATGCGCTGTATCCAGGAACATGGGTGCCTCCGACCGACGGGCGGTATCATGCGTCACCTTCCTTGCCATGATAACGGCAGATCGCGCGCCTAGGCCGGCCGAGATAGGTGTCACAGATGCCGCCGCCATTGGCAGCGCGTTGGCTGTCGAAGAAAGAGCCGATTGGATGCTGGTTGACATGGTCCGCCTCGGTTCAGAAACACTATGGTCAGGTTTGGATACTGTAGGTGTGCTGTAGATCAACTTGTTGTTACGCTTTTGTTGAGCTAGGTGGATCTTTAGTCCGCCGGTAATTTCGGGTCAGACGTCGAGGCAAGCACGCGGAGCCAGCGGCCAGCATGTGACCCCTTGGCGCCCTGAGCACGCCTCGCGTTGGTGATGGATGTTGCGCAAGCGGGAACCTCTGGATGTGACTTCAACGCGTACATCAATTCCTGGTCCCCGTCCCGCCGTGAGCGTCCAGCCGACTCAATAGGCCGTCTTCGATGCTCGACGGTCCCTTAATGCCGTCCTGTGGATGAACCGTACCTGAACGGTTCTGACAGGTTTGAACTCCGCGCTGTGCCGTCGACCGACTGCGGGCGGACCTATCAGTTATTTATCGTTTTTTTTCAATACGGCATGGCGTTGGCACCGGTCTCAGGGCAATTGCAGAAACGCCAATCGAGGCGAGGCCCGCGGGGGGAAATTGCCGCAAATTATCTGAACGATCCAGCCGTTGCCCAGCCGCTGTTGATCGGAGCAGGACGCGCCCGCCAGGATTGATGCGTTCTAACGGGGGATGGTTAACTGAATATTTACAACTTTAAGTTTAGTTCGCTCATCAATGCTCGCATTGGGAGAGCATGTGTTGCGTAGTCAGTTCCAGGAGTTGTCAGTGTTGCGTACCCGGAATCTTCGGCCGATCCGGCCGGTCTCGCCTGCCGTGCTGCACCCGTTCGCTGGGGAAGGCAATCGCGTTGTAGGCGGTCTTGCAGCCTTGGCGGCAGGCCTACTCTCATCGGTTTCGCCCGCCGCCGCGCAGTTCATCTGCCAGCAGTATGGCGGTTCATTCGCCGGAGCGACGGCTGGAACCATGGCGCTGGCTTGCGGGGCTGACGCTGTCGCCAGCGGATTGGCGTCGTCGGCATTTGGCGGGCAGACGCGAGCGCTGGGCGATTATTCGACAGCGATCGGCCAGGCGGCACGGGCGGAAGGTGCGAACGCCGCAGCGATCGGTTCGCAGGCCCAGGCGATAGGCGCAAATTCCGCCGCGGTCGGTACGGTTGCGAGCGCATCGGGCAACAACGCAACTGCGGTCGGCAACGCGGCGTCAGCGGAAGCCAACAACGCGACTGCTATCGGCAATGGCGCTAGCGCCTCGGCGATCAACGCAACCGCCAATGGTTCGAACGCCATCGCGAGTGGCCTCAATTCGACCTCGCTCGGCAGTGCTGCGCAGGCGGTCGGCAGCAATTCAACCGCGCTCGGGCGCGGCGCCCGTGCGATCGCCAACAGTACCACTGCGATTGGCGATATCGCGCGCGCGCAAGGCGAATTCTCTACGGCGATAATGATGCGCGGGCCACGGTAGAGGGCGCCACCGCGACGGGCGCCGCTTCCCAGGCGACGGGGCTGAACTCCTCGGCATATGGCCGCAATGCGGTCGCCAGCCAGACGGGCAGCGGTGCGTTCGGTTTTGGGGCGAACGCTTCTGGCGTCAACGCGTCGGCCAGCGGCTCGGGTTCGGTGGCGAGTGCACAGAATGCTTCGGCGATCGGACAAGGGGCACAGGCAAGTGCGGCGGGTGCAACCGCGGTTGGTCAAGGGGCAGTGGCGGCGCATACCAATGCCGCGGCTTTTGGTCAGGGGGTGTCGACCATTCGTGCGGATCAGCAGGTGTTTGGAACGACCTCGAACACCTACACAATGACTGGTGTCGCGTCGGGTGCGAGTGCCGCCGCGCAGACGGGCGCGAGGCTGGCGGTTAGTTCGGATGCGGGCGGCAATCTCGCTGCTGTCAATCCGAATGTGCTGTTCAGCGGGACCGGGGCCAACAGCACGGCGTTGGGTTTCGGGACCGTGGCCGCTGGTGACAACGGCACGGCGCTAGGGCCCAATACGAGCGCTGGTCACGATAATTCGACGGCGCTCGGTGCTGGCGCTCAGACCACGCGCGCCAACCAGATCATGCTGGGTACGTCGACAACCACGTATACGGCGGCGGGGATCGGAACGGCGGGCAGCCGGGCGGCGCAAACCGGGCCGCTGCAAGTCGTTACGTCGGATGCGAACGGCAATCTGGCAGGCGATGGCGGCGCGCTGTACGGCAGGGTGGGTGCGGTGGAAGCGTCGGTTGGGACTCTGCAGACGCAGACGACCAACAATACTACGCGCATCGATGCGATCGACGCACGGGTCACCAACAACACGACCAATCTCACGGCGATCGATGCGCGCGTGACAACGAACATAACGAACATTGCCGCACTCGATGGGCGCGTCACGACAAATACGAACGATATCGACACTTTGCGTGGCCGCGTCGCGACGAACACGACGAACATTACCAATATCGACGGTCGGGTCACGACCAACACAACCAACATCGCCGCGCTCGACGGGCGCGTCACGACAAACACGAACGACATCGACGCGCTGCGTGGGCGGGTCGCGACGAATACGACGAACATCACCAATATCGACGGGCGCGTCACCAACAACACGACCAACATCGGCGTGCTTGGCGGTCGCGTGGCGAACGTCGAGACGCGGCTTACCTCGACCGAGCAACGCTTGACGTCGGCGGAGACAACCGTTGCGGGCTTCAGCAACCAGGTCAACGGTTTCGATGCCCGGATTGGGTCAGCCGAGAGAAAGGCGGACAAGGCGCTCGATGGTGTTGCGATCGCGCTGGCGGTTTCGGACCCCGTGCTGCTGGCGGGCGATACGTTCGGTTTGCGGATGAACTGGGGCCAGTTCGACGGAAAGAACGCGATCGGTCTTAGTGCGCTGGGCGTGCTCGATCGCAACTTTCTCGGCACCAACACGAGTCTTGCCATCGCAGGCGGTGTCGGCATGAGCACCTACGATTTTTCGATGGGAAGCAGGCTGGGCCTACAGCTCACGTGGAAGTGAGGAACAGGAAATTCAGAGATTGAGGCGTGCAAATCCTGGCGCGGAATAGGGGGAACATCCCAAACGCGCTGGGCGATCCACCCAACACATGCGAGTTGACCATGCGTAACGCCACTGCACTTTTGTTTGCTGTAATCCTTATTGTTCCTCCGGTTGTCCTGCCTGCGAGCTTTGTGCTGGCGCAGGGATGGCAGTCGAACGTCACGGCGCAGGGCGCGCCGCGTGAAAAACAGGCGGCACCCCCCCCGGTCGTGGCGGCACCGACTCGCGCGAAGGCGGCGCCTGCCAGTCAGAAGCCGGCGGCCGAACAGCCGTTGCAGACGCAGACGCAATACCTCGTGCGCACGACTCTGCTGGCGCTCAACAATGCCAATCAGACCGGCAACTATACGGTGTTGCGCGATCTGGCGGCGCCGTCGTTCCGGGAGCGGAATTCGGCTGCCGATCTTGCTCAGGTGTTTGGCGAGCTGCGCCGCGCGAAGCTCGATTTATCGATGGCCGCGTTGTTGATGCCGGAGATCGAGGGGCCGCCGTCGCTCGACGCGGACCGGCGGCTGCGGCTCAAGGGTTCGTATGCGACGCAGCCGAACCGCGTGGTGTTCGACATTCTGTATGAGGCGGTGGCCGGCGAGTGGCAGCTCTACGGCTTGTCGATCTCGACGCGGCCGACGCGCGCGGCGGCAGGTGGGCCGATGACGACGCCACGATAGGCCGGGATAGGCCGCGGTCGTGTTGGCGGACTTCGGTGCTCTACTCCGCCGCGACTTGATGGGGTTCGTCAGCGCGCTCCTCCTTGTAGAGGCGGTCGAGGATGCGGCGGGCGAGGTTCACGCCGGTGTCTGCGACGATGTCGACCTGGTGCGGGTTGGGGATCATGTCGAGCGTGCGTTGCTGGGCTTCGAACACGCCGACATCCTCGTGGAACGCCATGCGGATCTGCTCCAGCAGCATGTCGGAGAGCTTGGCGTTATTTACGTCCCAGCTGTGTGCCTGGCCCCAGAAATAGTGGGCGGTCGTTTCCGTTTCCGGTGTGATGGCATTGAGGTTGCGCATTTCGATGCCGCCGACGCGCTTGCCTTGGGGTGCGCCGGTGCCGGTCGGTGTCGCGCCGACGTCGAGGCGGAGAAACGCAGGCGGCTGGAAGTCGACGATCTGCCAGCGGTCGACGTTCGCCGTGAAGCCGCCGGCCTTTACGAAGGTCGGCGGTGCAGGCGCGTCGACGATCCAGCGGGTGACGACGACGGTGTTGTCGGTGTGTGTGACCTTCACGTTGGCGTTGTCGACAAGGGCGGAGTTGCCGATCGTCGTCTCGTGCACGAAGGCGAGGTGTGTCAGGTCGAGCAGGTTGTCGACGATGAGCTGCCAGTTGGCGTTGACGTGCAGATAGGACGAGCGCGCGCCCCAGTTGGCATCGTCGAGCCAATGGTAGTCTGGGATCTTGTCAGGGTTGGCGAGGGCGGGATCGCCCATCCAGATCCACACCCACTTGTGGCGCTCGACGACGGGATACGATCTGATCTTGGCGCCGGGGGGGATCTTGTCCTGGCCGGGCACGCGGACGCAGACGCCGGTGCCGTCATATTGCAGGCCGTGATAGGCGCACTGGATGCGGTCGCCGACCATCTTGCCCATCGACAGCGGCAAATGGCGATGCACGCAACGGTCTTCGAGCGCAATCGCCGTGCCGTCCTCCTTGCGATACATCACGACAGGCTCGCCGAGGAAGACGCGACCGAGCGGTGTGCGGCTGATCTCGTGATCGTTGGCGGCGACGTACCAGGAATTCTTGAGGAACATGGTGGGTGTCTCCCTGCTCGTTGTCCGGGGCGTGGTCGCGGCGGGCTAACTTAGACCTCGAAGTTAGAGCGGCGGCGGATCGATTTCAACAGCGGTCTTCGTTGCGTTCCGGTTCCAGCCGCCAACGTGGGGCAACCGGAGCAACGCCGTTGGTCTGCGTATCAATCCGCCGGCGGAGCGGGTGCCGGTGGATGCGTCGATGCTGTGGAGGAGCGAGGAAATTCGGAGAGCACGATTCGCGGATCAAGCCCCGATCCGCAATCGGCCTTCCACGGCCGCGACGTAGTATTCCCAGGCGCGGATCGGTTCGTGGACGCGGTCGTCGCCATGGCGGCGGGCGGCGCCTTCGGGTGTGTAGTATTTCGGCTCCATGCCGGCGGCACGGGCGGCGAGTTGGAGTTGGGCCGTCTCTTCCATGAACAGTGCTTGGACGCAGGCGTGGGGTACGGACTGGCCGACCGCGAGCATGCCGTTGGAATGCAGGATGACCGCTTCGGAGTCGGTGCCGAGCACGTCGGCGACCTGCTCGCCAAGGGCGATGGTTGCAACCAGGAACGGCTCCTTCGTAACGCGCACGACCGGGCCGAGGTTGGCGCCGAAGCCGTGGGCGACGCGCATCGGCTCGCCGGCCGCCGCATAGGCCGCGACATGGCGGGGATGGCCGCGCGCGATGCCCATCACGTCGGCGCGGCGCTGGTAGACGGCGACATGCATTATCGCTTCGAGCGGGGGGCGGCCCACGTCGCCGCCGACCTGTTTGCCGTCCATGTCGAGCTCGACCAGTTCGTCGGCGGTGACAAGGCCAAGCGCGCGGCGCGGCGTGATGATGACCCGATCGTTGCCGGGAATGCGTGCGCTGACGTGGCCGAAGCCTTCGACGATCTTGAAGTACGTGAGCACCTTGCAGGCGGTGACGATTTCGGCGCGCAGCTCGGGCGTGGACCTGAAGGGCATGGGAACTCCCGCGTGAATGATGTGTCGCGGAGATCCTACTCAGCTTTGGGCCGGGGGGCCAATCAACATGGCGCCACTGTCATGCCCGCGGCCGCGAGGTGTAGACCGCCGGGCTTTGTTCCGCGCGAACGCTGCGGGTCGTGCGCTGGGTGGATTCGAGGGCGGCGTAGGCGGCGTTGATGCGGCGCGCCATCGTTTCGAGATAGGTGCCGACTTCGTTGGGGAGGAGCGTGCCGGCGAAGCGATCGGGGTGGTAGGTCTTGGTCAGTTGCACATAGGCCTGCCGGATTTCGTTCCAGGTGCTTTCGGTGGAGACGCCGAGGATGAAATGCGGGTCGAAATCGTCGCCGGAGGAAGCGCGGGCCGCCAGATGCGGAGCCCTGGGGACGCCGACGAGGCGGAGGGACGAGATGGTCGACTTGGCGATGAAACGCGTCTCGCCGCCGTAGGGTTCGAACTCGATGAATCCGCCGTCGCTGTTGAGCGCATCGAGCGGGGCGATGCCCGACGGTACGCGCAACCGGCCTTTGATTTCGCCGCCCAGTTGCAGGTCGATCTCGACAGGGACAGAGGCTGGTTCAGGCCGGCTGTCGATCCGATTGCGCTCGAACATGGTGCTCACTTCGTGTCGTTTTCGATGCCGGGGAGGCCGTGAGCGTATTCAAGCAAGAAGCGTGCAATCGTGGGGATCGTCTTTTCAGGCGGGGATACAGAGGCTTGGATAGAGCCGTTTGCGGCACTTGCGCCATGTTCGGGTATGCGTATAGATGCGCCGCCGCGTCGAGCGGTTGGAGAGATGGCCGAGTGGCTTAAGGCGCACGCTTGGAAAGCGTGTAT
>CAMDPA010000194.1 GCA_945903565.1 Devosia equisanguinis
AGGCATCGGCCGGATCGCCGCGCGGGTGTTCGAGCAGCTCGTCACGCACCCGCCGCGGACGATGCGGATGCTGGTCGACGAGACGAGGCGTTGTAGATGGTACGGGTCAGTTCAGAGGACGACCTGAGCCAAGGGGATAGGTATGCTCGGAACATCCCTCAGATCAACACCAGGGCGCCGTGATACCGCCTGAAATGCTCGGCATAACTCTAATCAGTCTCGCGGCTCGGAAGCCAAAGCGAAGCCCCGGTCCTCAGCCCCCAGCCCCACCGGGGCCAAGTCGGCTTCCGAGTGCGGCGAGACACTTCATGACCTGTAATGCCTTCACCTCGAGGGCCGACGCCAACCCCGCGTCGGCCCTCATTTTATTTGGGTTGGTTGAACCGGCGCGCGCCAACCTCACGGCGACATCCAGGCTGCGCCGACGATGCGGCCACCCTCGCCGGATTGCAGCAGCACTGCGCAGCGGTTGCCAGCCTCCATCAGCGAGCCGGCTGGCAGTTCGATCGTCATGGGTTTTCCGGCCCACATGCCGACCGCTGTCAATTCGCGCACGACGTTGTAGTAGCTCAGCATTCGGCCGCGGTTCTCGCCGTGCTTGATCTTTTCGTCGACCTGCGGCGAGACGATGGCCAGCCAGATCGTGCCCGACGCACCAGCATGCTCTGTAGTGCCGCCGGCGATCTCGATCATGACCCGCTTTCCGTCGCTTTTTGCGGCGACCGCGACGCCCGACATTCGCGCGGCGCTGGTGCGGCCGATGGCCTTCTCGATCATGGCTTTGTTGCTGCCGATGGTTTCGGCCGCGCCGTCGATAACAAGCTGCGGCGTGTAGACGTTGCCGCTTCCCAGGGCCTTGGCGTAGGCCCTCTGGCGCATCGCGTGCTTGGGGTTGGCCAGCGTGTCTTTCCAGCCCAGGTGGTCCCAATAATCGACGGACAGCGACAGCGCGATCACGCCCGGGCGCTCAGCGTAGGTCTTGAGAAGGGCGTCGGCGGCAGGGCAGGACGAGCAGCCCTGACTGGTGAACAGTTCCAGCACGACCGGCATGGCTGCCGATGTTGCCGGGGCTTGCTGGCTGGCGCCCTGGCCGTAAGCGGCAGGTGTCAACGCCAAGAGCGCGAGCAAGGCCAAGAACTCAGAGCGAATCCGCATTACCCATCCCAGTTCGACGTTTGTTATGCGCCGCGTTTCTTCCCGTGACAGTAGATATCTGCCTGGACGGAATAAACAGCCAGTCACGAATGGGTGATTCGCGGGATCGTGATGGTAAAGAGGCCAGCCGCGAATGCGACCGGCCTCGAAGTTACAGGAAGACGCGGTTCCCGATCAGGCCACTGCCGCCAGGTTCCGCAGCACGTACGGCAGGATGCCGCCGTTGCGATAGTACTCGAGCTCCTCCAGCGTATCGATCCGGCAGATCACCGGAACCTCGCGCTTGGAGCCGTCCTTGGACGTGATTTCGAGCATCATCTTCTGGCGCGGCTTGACGTCGGCCAGACCGCGGATGGTGACCAGCTCGTCGCCAATGAGGTTGAGCGACTGCCAGCTCGTGCCTTCCTGCTCGTACACGAACGGCGCCACGCCCATGCCGACCAGGTTGTTGCGGTGGATGCGCTCGAACGACTGCGCGATCACCGCCCGCACGCCGAGCAGCAACGTGCCCTTCGCCGCCCAGTCGCGCGAGGAGCCGTTGCCGTATTCGATGCCGCCGAACACGACGAGCGGCACGCCTTCCGCCTTGTAACGCTCGGCCGCGTCGAAGATGTACATCCGCTCGCCGGACGGCTGATGTTTGGTCCAGCCACCTTCCTTCACGCTGCCGTCGGCTTCGCGGGTGGTGAAGTTCTTGATGCGGATGTTGGCGAACGTGCCGCGCATCATTACTTCGTGGTTGCCGCGACGCGTGCCGTACTGGTTGAAGTCCGCCGGCCGCACCTGCCGCTCCAGCAGATAGGCGCCCGTTGGGCCCGCACGCGTGATGTTCCCCGCCGGCGAGATATGGTCGGTGGTGATCTTGTCGCCGAGCAGCGCGAGAATCCGTGCGCCGTCGACGTCCTTCACCGGAACCGGCGTCTTGGTGATGCCCTCGAAGTACGGCGGGTTCTGCACGTAGGTCGAGCCGCTGTTCCAGCCGTAGGTCAAGCCCGTCGAGGTCTTGATCTTGGCCCAGTCGGCGTCGCCCTTGAACACGTCCGCATACTTGGCGCGGAACAACTCGCGGGTCACGTTCTTGGTGATGAACTCCGCGATCTCCATGTTGGACGGCCAGATGTCCTTCAGGAACACATCCTTGCCGTCCTTGCCCTTGCCGAGTGGCTGGGTGGTCATGTCGATGTTGACCGTGCCGGCCAGCGCATAGGCGACGACCAGCATCGGCGACGCCAGATAGTTCGCCTGCGCGTCGGGGCTGACGCGGCCCTCGAAGTTGCGGTTGCCCGAGAGCACAGCCGAGGCGATCAGGCCGTTATCGTTGATCGCCTTGGAGATTTCCTCATTGAGCGGGCCGGAGTTACCGATGCAGGTGGTGCAGCCGACCGCGACGAGGTTGAAGCCGAGCTGATCCATGAACGGCAACAGGCCTGCCTTCTCCAGGTACGCGCCGACGACCTGCGATCCAGGCGCCAGCGAGGTTTTCACCCACGGCTTCTGCGATAGCCCCTTCTCGATCGCGTTGCGGGCGAGCAGGCCGGCGCCGATCAGCACGCTGGGGTTCGACGTATTGGTGCAGCTCGTGATGGCCGCGATCACGACGTCGCCATGGCCGAGGTCGAAGTCGCGGCCCTCGACCTTGACGCGCTTCTTGAACTCGCCGGGCTTCTTGTACTCGCTCTCCAGCGCGGTCGCGAATCCAGCGCCGACCAGCTCCAGCGGGATGCGGCCTTCGGGACGCTTCGGGCCGGCCATCGACGGCACGACGGAACCAAGGTCGAGCTCCAGCGTATCGGTGAACATCGGATCGGCGGAACCGGTCGTACGGAACAGGCCCTGTGCCTTGGCGTAGGCCTCGACCAGCGCGAGCTGTGCTTCCTCGCGGCCCGACATGCGCAGATAGTTCAGCGTTTCCCCGTCAATCGGGAAGTAGCCGCAGGTCGCACCATACTCCGGCGCCATGTTGCCGATGGTGGCGCGGTCGGCCAGCGCCATCGCGTCGAGGCCGGGGCCGAAGAATTCGACGAACTTGTTGACCACGCCCTTCTTGCGCAGCATCTGCGTGACCGTCAGCACGATGTCGGTCGCGGTGATGCCTTCCTTCGGCTTGCCGGTCAGCCTGAAGCCGACGACTTCCGGGATCACCATCGACTGCGGCTGGCCGAGCATCGCGGCTTCGGCCTCGATGCCGCCGACGCCCCAGCCCAGAACCGCCAGGCCGTTGACCATCGTGGTGTGGCTATCTGTGCCGACGACGCTGTCGGGATAAGCGACGAGCGAGCCGTCGGTCAGCGTACCCGTCCACACCGTCTGCGACAGATATTCCAGGTTCACCTGATGGCAGATGCCGGTGCCGGGCGGCACGACGCGGAAGTTCTCGAACGCGCCCTGGCCCCACTTGAGGAAGTTGTAGCGCTCGCCATTACGGCTGTACTCGAGCTCGACGTTCTTGGCGAACGCAGCGTTCGAGCCATAGTTGTCGATGATCACCGAGTGGTCGATCACGAGGTCGACGGGCACCAGCGGGTTGATCTTCTTGGGATCGCCGCCGAGCGCGGTCATGCCATCGCGCATTGCGGCAAGGTCGACGACGGCGGGAACGCCGGTGAAGTCCTGCATCAGTACGCGGGCGGGGCGGAACCCGATCTCGCCGACGGACTTACCGCCCGTCTTGAGCCAGTCGGCCATGGCCGCGATATCGGCCTTCTTGACGGTCCGGCCGTCCTCGCAGCGCAGCAGGTTTTCCAGCAGCACCTTCATCGAGTAGGGCAGCTTGGAGATACCGGCGAGGCCGTTCTTCTCGGCCTCGGGCAGCGAGAAATAGACGTAGGTCTTGCCGCCGGCGGTGAGCGTTTTGCGGCACTTGAAGCTGTCGAGCGATACGGGTTGAGCGGTCATGTTACCTCCTCGTGTGGTCGAGAAGCAGCGCTGCCGGTGTGCCGACGCGGAATTGGCCGCTCGCCATGACATGCGGGGTGCCCGGAATGGCATCCGCAGCCCGGTCGATTGCGCTAGCGTTCGAAGTTGCGAGCCCCTTATAAGGTGTCGGAACGCGCAGGGCCACCAGTCAGTTCGTGGCGCTGTGTCACGGCCCACAAGTTCCGCCGGCCACCCTAACGCTGCATCCTGCCTCGGCAAGTGTACCCATGCAACTCATTGCCGAGAACCTGGCGCTCGAACGCGGCGGACGGCGCATTTTCGAAGGCTTGGCGTTTCTGGTCGCGGCCGGCGAGGCACTGGTGCTGACCGGTCCCAATGGCGCTGGCAAGTCGACGCTGATACGGGGCATCGCCGGTTTTCTGCCGCCGGTCGAGGGCTCGATCCGTCTCGAAGGCGGCGCCGCCGAAGCCGACATCGCCGAGCAGTGCCATTTCGTCGGCCACCGCGACGGCGTCAAGGCCGCGCTCAGTGTGCGGGAAAATGCAGCATTCACAAGCCATTACCTCGGCGAAGGCGACGACGTTGCGCCTGCGCTGGAGCGCCTCGGGCTCGATGCGCTGGCCGAAGTGCCTGCCGCCTACCTCTCCGCCGGCCAGCGCCGTCGCCTCGGGCTCGCGCGCCTGTTGCTCGCCCGCCGTCCGCTGTGGCTGCTCGACGAGCCGACCGTTTCACTTGATGCAGCCTCCGTCGCCACGCTCGCCGGTATCGTGAAGGAGCACCTTGCAGGCGGCGGTCTGGTCGTCGCGGCCACCCACACGCCACTTGGCCTCGAAGGCGCGCGCGAGCTTCGGCTGGGGCATCCTGGACTCTCCGCTTCCTCCACCGAAGGCGCGCATCCATGAACGCCTTCATGGCGCCCTTCCGGGCTCTGCTCGGGCGCGATCTGACGCTCGCGATGCGGCAAGGCGGTTCGCTCGGCACGGTGCTCGGCTTCTACCTGATCATCGTCGCGCTGATGCCGCTTGGGCTCGGGCCGGACATGGCGCTGTTGTCGCGCATCGCGCCGGGCATCCTGTGGATCGGGCTGATGCTGGCCGCGCTGTTGTCGCTGCCCCGCATGCTCGAAGCCGACGAGGAGGATGGCGCGCTCGAAGTTCTGGCGACCGGTCCATTGCCGCTGGAAGCCGTCGCCGCGATCAAGGCGCTCGTGCACTGGCTGACGACGGGCGTGCCGTTGTCGCTGATGGCGCTGCCGCTCGGCCTGCTGCTCAATCTCGATTTGGCGGCATACCCGGTGCTGGCGGTGTCGCTCTTGATTGGCACGCCGGCGATCAGCTTTCTCGGTGTGGTCGGCGCGGCGTTGACGCTGCGGGCGCGGCGCGGCGGCCTGCTGATCGCGCTGCTGATCCTGCCGCTCTACATCCCGACGTTGATCTTCGGCATTTCCGCCATGTCGGCCGTCATAACCCCGCCCGGCAGCCTCGGCGCCTCGCTGGCCGTGCTGGGCGCGATCTCGCTGGCCTCGGTGGTGATCGGGCCGGTTGCAGCGGCCGCAGCGCTCCGAGCGCAGATGCAATAGTCCAGACCGCGGCGATGGCAGAGTTCCTGCATGGATCCCGCAAGGCCGCTCCGGCCTATGCAACCCTGGCTGTCGCGTCTCGAATATGGCGAACTCAACCAATTCTCCCGCCCCTCCCGCCGTCAATCCGGCCCCTCGCATCGTCCTGCTGACCGCGGGCGGCGATCTCGGCCGCATCGTTGCGAACGGCCTGGCGCAGCGGCTCGGCTCCATCGTGGTGATCGAGGAAACGCCCGAGACCAAGGCGCAGATCATTCGCCGGCGCATTCGAATGCGCGGGGTGGTCGAAACCGCCGGGCAAATCGCTTTTGGGCTCTTTCAGCGGTTGTTCGAGCGGCAGGCACGGGCGCGGCTCGAAAAAATTTGGAACGCGCACGATCTCGATCCCACGCTCGATCCTGCCATCGAAGTCCACCGCGTGCCCTCGATCAACAGCGAGGAATGCCGCGCGTTGTTGCGGCAGGCGATGCCCGCGGCCGTCGCCGTTTACGGCACCCGCATCATCGGCCGTGCCACCCTGGGCTGCTTGACGGTGCCTTTCATCAACTATCATGCCGGCATCAACCCCAAATACCGTGGCCAACATCCCGCCTATTGGGCGCGGGCGCGTGGCGACGATGCGAACTGTGGGATCACCATAACTTGGTCGACCAGGGCGTGGATACCGGCGCGGTGCTCTATCAGGCGCAGGTCGCGTTCGCGCCGGAGGATACCATCTCGACTTACCAGCACGTTCAGGCCGCGACGGCGTTGCCGTTGTTTGCCCGCGCACTGGAGGACGCCATCGCCGGTCGCTTGCGACCGCGCCGCGTGAGCCTGCCGTCGCAGCTGTGGTTTCCGCCGACGCTATGGGCGTATCTTACGACGGGGCTAACGCGCGGCGTCTGGTAGCGACGAACGCCATCAGCGTCCGCGAAACCCCGTTGCCAGCACGTAGAGCTCGGACGATTCCTTGCGGCTCGCCGGCGGCTTGACGTGCTTCACCGAGGTGAAGTCGCGCTTCAAGCCGGCCAGCAATTCCTTCTCGGTGCCGCCCTGGAACATCTTGCACAGGAATACGCCGCCAGGCGCGAGCACCTCGGTGGCGAATACCACCGCGGTCTCCGCCAACCCCATGATGCGCAGATGGTCCGTGCTGTTATGGCCCGTCGTCGGCGCCGCCATGTCGGAGAACACGATATCCGCGCCGCCGTCGCGTAGCAGCGACTTGAGCAGCGCCGGTGCGCTTTCTTCCAGGAAGTCGAGGTGCAGCACGGTTGCTCCAGGCACCGCCCCCATTTCGAGAATGTCGATCGCAACCACCTGCCCACGCCCTTCGATGGCCTTGACGCGATCGACCGCGACCTGCGTCCACCCGCCCGGTGCCGCACCGAGGTCGACGATGCGCTGACCCGGCTTTAGAATTTTGTGCCGCTCGTCGATCTCGATCAGCTTGAACGCCGCGCGCGAACGCCAGCCCTCCTGCTTCGCCGCGGCGACATAGGGATCGTTGAGCTGGCGCTGCAGCCAGCGCTGTTGCGACGTCGTGCGCTTGGCCGCCGTCTTCAATTTTACATAGAGCTGGCGGCCACCTGAACCGCCGCCACCTGCCGACGCTTTCGACATTTACGCCTATTTCCTATCTTATCGTTGTGGGCCACGGCGAATGCCGCGCTCACGAAAATGACCGTCCGCCGCCATCAAGGTCGCCAGAATTCCCTCGCGCAACCCGCGATCGGCCACGCGCAGCCTTTCAGCCGGCCACATCCGCAACAGCGCCTCCAGGATCGCGCATCCCGCCAGCACCAGATCGGCCCGCTCGGTGCCGATGCACGGCTCCGCAACGCGTTCGGCATAACTGCGCGCCAGCAAGCTCGCCGTCACGGCGCGCACGTCGGGCGTCGACAGCCAGCAGCCATCGACGCGGTTGCGATCATAGCGCGGCAGGCCAAGCAGAATGCCCGCGATCGTCGTTACCGTGCCGGAGGTGCCGAGCAAATGCACCCGCCCCCGCGCGATCTGCTCGGCGATCCGATGCTCTGCCTCGAACGGCTCGATCAGCCGGGTAACGGAGGCCACCATCGCCTCGAAGCTTTCATTCGTAACGTTGCGGCCGTCGAACTTCTCCGCCATCGAGACGACGCCGACCGGCAGCGAGGTCCAGGCCGATATGCAGGTGTGCGCATCGAGCCGGTCCGCCAGCGATCGCCGCCAGTAGCCCTGCCGGCGCTCGAGATGGAGCCAGATCAGCTCCGACGATCCGCCGCCGATGTCGAACACCATCGCATTGTCGCTCTCGACGTCGATCAGCGAGGCGCAGCCGCACACCGCCAGCTTTGCCTCGTCCTCCCGCGACAGGATCTCGATGTCGAGGCCGAGCTCGTCGCGAACCCGGCCGATGAACTCCGGACCGTTGCCCGCGACCCGGCAGGCCTCCGTCGCGACCATCATCGAGCGCGACACGCGCTGCCGCACGATCTTGGTCTGGCAGACGCGCAAGGCATCGATCGCCCGCGTCATCGCCTGCTCGGACATTTGCCCACTCGCGGCCACCCCCTCGCCGAGCCGGACGATCCGCGAGAAGGCATCGATGACATGGAAGCCGCGCCGCGTCGGCTTGGCGATCAGCAGGCGGCAATTGTTGGTGCCAAGATCGAGCGCCGCGTACACGTTCTGCGCGACGTTGCGTTGCTCAGGTTCGCCGGGCCCCGCCAATGCAGCATCAGCGCCCAAATCGCGCGCCTCAACTACCGCTGCCGCCTTGGGACGGCGTTCGTCGTCTCGCCCCTGCAAAAACGTTCTCCGGCGCCCGGCTCTGCACGTCGAACGTTCCCTGCTTCGGAATCTTCGACGCGACTGTCTTCGGGCGTCCTGCTTGTGTGACTTGACATCACTATATCAGCTCGGAGCGTTCTAGGCAAAGCAACAGCGGCGGGCCTACGTTTCATCAGCCCTTTGTCATTGGGCCAGCTCATCGGTCGAGTGTCGCCGCCGCGAGATAGTTCACGTCCGTATCGCCCGACAGCGACCAGCGGTCGGCCAGCGGATTGTAGACCATCCCCTCGGTTCGCCCCATCGCCATACCAGCCCCGGCGAGATGCTGCTTCAACTCGTCGGGCGTGACGAAGCGGTCCCACTGGTGCGTGCCGACCGGCAGCCAGCGCAGCACGTATTCCGCGCCCACGATCGCCAGCGCGAACGACTTCAACGTCCGGTTGATCGTCGACAGCACCATCAGCCCGCCCGGCCGCACCAACCCCGCGCAGGTCTTCACGAACGCGCCGACGTCCGGCACATGCTCGACGACCTCGAGACACACCACGGCATCGAACGTCTCGCCCGCCGCGACCAGCTCCTCCGCCGTCGCCGCGCGATAGTCGATCGCGAGCCCTTGCGGCTCCGCATGCGCGATCGCCGCCTTGATATTCGCGTCCGTCGGCTCGATGCCGGTCACCCGTGCGCCCAGGCGCGCCAACGGCTCCGCGATCAGCCCGCCGCCGCAGCCGATGTCGAGCACACGCAACCCCGTCAGCGGCTTCAGCGAACGCGCATCGAGCGCGAAGTGCTCCACCATCCGTTCACGGATGAACGACAGCCGCACCGGCCCGATCTGATGCAACGGCCGGAACTTGCCCTTCGGGTCCCACCACTCCGCCGCCAACGCCGCGAACTTGGCGAGTTCCGCGTCGTCGAGGGTGGGCCGGCCTGCACCGGGGACGCGGGAATCGAGCGGCGCGGATCGTTGGGCGTCGGAAGGGTTCATGGCAATCAAATCGGTCGCCGGGGTTGCGATGTCAATGAGGTGAGACAAGGTGGGCGATGCAAGCCGGCGATTTCCATTCGTGCGATCCGGTATCTCGACGAACCAACGCCAATACCCACCACATCGATGATGCGGTGGCTCAAGCCGTTTTCCTTTCTGCTCCGGCGCAAATGCAGGGCAGCGGGGCCGTGAAAATCCGCGGTAGTGTAGTAAAAAAAGAGCGGCTCTCCACCGCCCCGCCTCGGACTTCGCAGCGGGCC
>CAMDPA010000195.1 GCA_945903565.1 Devosia equisanguinis
CGCCACCGCCGCGGTCAACAACCGGCTCGGCGGCGAGCAGTTGATGCGCATGAGCCGCAAGCCGGACATCCTCGCCGACGCCGCATATCTGATCTTTACGCAGCCCTCGCGCAGCTTTACTGGGCGCTTCCTGATCGATGATACCTTCCTGCACGAGACCGGCGGCATCACGGATTTCGAGCACTATCGCGTCGATCCCAGCGTCGATCTGGCGCCCGATTTTTTCGTGCCTGCCGGCATTCCGGTACCGCCGGGTGTGAAGCTCGCCAGGGGCTCATTGAAATAGAAGGATATCAGTTCGTCATGAAAATTCGCGCCGCCGTGTTGGAGGAAATGGAGCGCCCGCGTCCCTACGCGAAGTCGCGCCCGCTGGTGATTGCGGACATCGATCTCGAGGGGCCCGGCGAGGGCGAGCTACTACTGCGCATCCACGCTGCTGGGTTGTGTCACTCCGATCTATCGACCATCAACGGCGACCGCCCACGTCAAATGCCAATGGTGCTCGGCCACGAGGCCGCCGCCGAGGTGATGGAGCTGGGCAAGGGCGTGCACGACATCAAGGTCGGCGACCACGTCGTGCTGGTGTTCATTCCGAGCTGCGGCCACTGCATGCCGTGCGCGGAGGGCCGCCCCGCGCTGTGCGAGCCGGGCGCAAAGGCCAACGGCGCTGGCACGCTGTTGTCGGGCGATATCCGGCTCAAGCGCGGCGGCAAAACTGTCTATCACCATATCGGCGTATCGGCTTATGCCGAATACGCCGTTGTTTCCAGACGTTCGGTGATCAAGGTCGACCGGAGCCTCGCCTACGAGGAAGCGGCGCTGTTCGGCTGCGCGGTCGTGACTGGTGCAGGTGCCGTCATCAACACGGCGAAGGTTCAAGCGGGAACCACGGCCGCAGTTGTCGGCCTGGGTGGTGTCGGCCTGATGTCGGTGATGGCGGCGAAACTTTCCGGCTGCCGGCAGATCGTCGCCATCGACATGCTGCAATCGAAGCTCGATCTCGCGCGGACGCTCGGCGCGACGCACACGGTGCTGGCCAGCGATCCCAAGGTGGTCGAGGCCGTCAAGGATATGACGAGCGGCGGCGTCGATTTCGCCTTCGAGATGGCAAGCTCGGTGAAGGCGCTGGAACTCGCTTACCGGATCACGCGGCGCGGCGGCACAACCGTGACGGCGAGCCTGCCGCATCCCACGCACACGGTCGCGATTCCGGCCACGCACTTCGTTGCGGAGGAGCGCACGCTCAAGGGGAGCTATATCGGCTCAGCCGTGCCGGAGCGCGACATCCCCCGCTTCATCGCGCTTTATCAACAGGGGTTGCTGCCGGTCGATAAACTGATGAGCGAGCGCATCGGCCTCGACGACATCAACGCCGGCTTCGATCGCCTCGCCGAAGGTGCCAGTATCCGTCAGATATTGTTGCCCGCCGGCGTCGGCTCGTCCTCGTCCGCTCCTTCCTGAGTGTCCGGAGCCGCCAGTCGATCGCGCCCGCGTTCCAGGTAGCGCTGTCTAAGGTCGACTGTCTGTCGCTTGCCGATGTCGCCGCGATGCCGCTCCAACCAGCGCGCGGTTTCGGTGCGGCCGGCCCGGAATAGTTGTGCGAGCATGGTGCGTTCCGGCGTCGCCTTGCTTTCCGCGCTGAGACTCGACGTATGGCGCCCCGCGTCGATCAGATGAAAGCGATGCCGACCAAGCCGGGCAAGCCGTCCACCGCCTCGGCCGATGCCGAGAAAGCCACCGTGCCCGACTTTCTCCTCTTGCGCGGCAACGATCATTTCGATGTCGCGAAGCAAGGGCTGATTGAAGGTGATCGTGCTGACTTGTCCGGCAATATCGCGCGGGGTGCGCGGCACCGTCTGCCGGTCCAAGCTCGCGAGTTGCACGATCAGTGTGTCGACGGCGGGGCTCTCCGTTGCCAGGGTGACGATGTCCGGATTGGCGGAGAAGCCGCCGTCCCAATAGGCGCGCCCGTCGAGTTCCATTGCATGATGGATTTGCGGCAGACAGGCAGAAGCCAGCACGGCGTCGACCGTTAACTCCGCTCGCCGGAACAAGCGCGCGCGGCCGGTGCCGACGTCGGTCGCCGCGATCAGCAGTTCCATGCCACCCGCTTTTTCGGCCCGAATCCGCGCGAAGTCCAAGTTCCCTTCGAGCAGTTTGCGCAGCGGATCAAAGCCGAGCGGATTGAAGTCGTAGGGCGACAGCAGGCTGCCCATTTGGGCCATGCCCGAATTCTTGGTCAGGCCATACAGGAACGGATTCAATCTCGCGAGATCTGGAACGCCCGCGGATTCCACCGCGTCCCACACGCGCCGCAGCGTTGCGCGGGCTTCCGCTCGTCCAGCCGCACGACCGCCTCCGACCGCCAGGCCCGACGCCATCGCCACGGCGTTGACCGCGCCGGCGCTTGTGCCGCTGACCCAGCCCAGCTCGATCGTCTCGTCCTCGAGCAGCCGGTCGAGCACGCCCCAGGTGAAGGCGCCGTGCGCACCGCCGCCTTGCAGGGCGAGATTGAGGCGCTTGGATCGGTTGAAGAGTGACATGCCGCGAGAGGTGTCCGCCACGACTGCGCTTGTCAAGGTTGCAAGGGCGCGCGACAGGCCACAAGATGCGGTGCGTGTGACATCTGAGTTGGCGGCGCGGCCTTTTGGGGAGTGGCGAAGATGGCGATAAAGACACTCGAGAACGTAACGGTGGCCGATGCCTACCTCGCCATTCTGGAGGACCGCGGCGTCGACTACTTGTTCGCCAACGCAGGCACCGACTTCGCGCCGATGATCGAGGCGCTGGCCAAGGCGCAGGCCCTGGGCACGCCGCACCCCAAGCCCGTGACGTGCCCGCATGAGAACACCGCCCAACACATGGCGATTGGCTACTACCTGACAACGGGCAGGCCGCAGCTCACGATGCATCACGTGAATGTCGGCACGGCGAACGCGCTGAACGGCTTTCTCAACGCTGCGCGCGGGCAGGTGCCGATGCTGTTCACCGCTGGCCGCACGCCGACCAACGAGGACACCCTGAAAGGCCACCGCTCGCTCGACATTCACTGGACGCAGGAGATGTACGACCAGGGCGGTATGACGCGGGAGGCCGCGAAGTGGGATTACGAGCTGCGCAACGGCGAACAGCTCGAAACCATCATCGACCGAATGCTGACCATCTCGATGTCCGATCCCAAGGGGCCGGTTTATCTGTCGCTGCCGCGCGAAGTGCTGTCGATCGAGATGGCGAAGTTCAGTTATTCGAGCCCGAGCCGCATGAAATCGGCCGCTGCCTCCGCACCATCACCGGACTCGCTCGACGAGGCGGCTTCGATCATGGCCAAGGCACAGAACCCCGTCATCATCACCAATTGGGGTGGCCGCAATCCCGGCGTGATGCCGGCTCTTACGGCGCTGGCGGAGCGCTATGCGATTCCGGTCGTCGAGTATCGCAACCGCTACATCGCGATGCCGACCCATCATCCGATGATGGCGGGTGGAAATCCCGATGCGTTCGTCAAGGCAGCGGACGCCATTCTGGTGATCGACTGCGCGGTGCCGTGGCTGCCTTCCAAGGTCAAGCCCAAGGCCGACTGCAAGGTCATCCATATGGCAGTGGACCCGCTCTATGCGTACATCCCGGTGCGCGGCTTTCCGGCCGACCTCTCGCTGCCGTGTGCCAGTGATCTGGGCCTGCGGATGCTCGATGTCGCGATGGCGGACCCGGCAAAGGCGAACAAAACCCGCATCGCCAAGCGGCGCGACGAGTGCGCGGCGCACCATGCCAAGCTCGAGGAGAATTGGGCCAGAAAACTCGCCAATAGCAAGGATTCCTCCCCGATCGCGCCGGCCTGGATCTCACATTGCCTCAACCAGATCCGCACCAAGGACGCGATCATCGTCAAGGAATCGCCACTGCAGACGCAGTACATGGATATCGACCGTCCCTGTATGGTGCTGAATGCAGGCGCCGCCTCGGGCCTGGGGCATGGCATGGGTGTGGCGCTCGGTGCCAAGCTCGCCCATCGCGACAAGCTCGTGATCGGCACGGAGGGCGACGGCGCCTATATGTTCAACGTACCGGTTTCCGCGCACTACGTTTCGGCCGAGCAGGAACTGCCGATCTTGTGGGTGGTGTTCAACAACCAGCGCTGGCAGGCGGTGCGCGGCTCCACGCTCGGCCTGCATCCGGACGGGTATGCAGCGAAATCCAACAACGCGCCGCTGACCTATTTCAACGTCGAGCAGCGCTACGACAAGCTGGTCGAGGTGTCGGGCGGTTACGGCGAGCAGGTGACGGATGCCGGCCAAATGATGCCAGCGCTCGAGCGGGCGATGAAGGCGGTGACGGTCGAAAAGCGGCAGGCGCTGCTGAATGTGGTCTGTGCCGTCGACACGAACGTAGGCGGGGAGTGATGGTGACTGGCGTCACTCCCGCAGTGTTGTCCCCGCCAAGGTCGTCAGACGTCAACGAAAATCCGCCCGCCGGTTTCGCTCACCGCGACTTTCCGCAGCGCCAGCTTTGCGTTCGCGGGGTGTTTGCCGGTCTTGATCGAGAACTCCATGCCATGCCAGGGGCAGCAGATGCGCATGTCGGTTTCGTCGAAAACGCTGCCCTTGATCGCGCGCCTTTCGTCCAAAACCTCACGCACCGCCGGCACCATCAACCCCTGGCAGATCGGGCCGTCGACGTGCGGGCAGGTGCTCTCCCAGGCATAGAGGCCCCCGTCGATCCGAAAAACCCCAACGGTGATCTCGTCGACATCCACAACGAGCCGGCCGCGCTCGGGCAGCTCATCGCTGGCCCCCACGTCCCAACGCTGGGCGTCCTTCTTCTTTCCGGCCATGGTGTCCTCGTCCGTGCGACGGTACTTCTGTGAAGCGCGATCATTCCATATCATGAGGCGAATGCAAGCCATCGGGTTGGGCCCCTCAGGGCGCCTGATGCCGGCAAGATCGAACTGGCGGCGCAGGTTCCGGGCTACCGTGGGCCGAGGCGGTTGCGTCGATGACTACGCGAGAACTCGAAAAAGCACGAAAAATGCGGTAAAGTTATTTGATTATCAATTTGATGAGGGGATTTTCAAGTTTTTCGACGCTGGCCTGAAGGCCGCCCGATACGTGGCTCATACCACAATGTGCACACGGGGCGGACTTGGCCGTAGAGCCTGATGAGGAACGCCATGGCCGGAGCATTGAAGCGCATGGGGCTGGCATTTGCCCGCACTCTGCTGTCGCTGCACTACAAGGTCGAGGTCAAGAACATCGAGGCCGTCAAAGGCCTGAAGGGCGGCATCATCTGTCCCGATCACATCGCGTACGTCGACCCGCCGCTGCTCGTCACCCATCTTGCCCGCCATGTGCTGCCGCGACCCGTGGCCTATAGCGGCATGTACAATGTGGCATTCCTGAAGCCGCTGATGCAATTCGTCGGCACGCTGCCGATCGACAGCACGTGGGACGGCGCCAGCGACTGGAAGCGCTACAAGATCCGCAGCCAGCTCGATGATATTCGCACCGCGGTCGAGGCTGGCGACACGCTCCTGATCTATCCCTCGGGTCAGCTTCGCGGCGGCGAAACCGAACAGCTCGGCGGCAAGTCGAGCGTTTTCGATCTCGCCCAACAATTCCCGGATGCGCCAATCGTTCTTGCGCGGATCCGCGGGCTCAACGGCAGCGTTTGGTCCCGCTATTACACGGGTGGGATCAAGACGCCGTCGTTCAAGCATCTGCTGGCGATCCTGCGCCGCAAGCCGAGCCTCATCTTCAAGCGCGTTCCCGTTCGGATCGAGCTGGAGCGTTTCGAGCGCGCGCCCGACGTTGCTTCGCCACGCGAGCTCAACGCATGGCTCGAGGCCTGGTACAACGCTTCGCCCGATCCCGTGATGCCGGGCCGCGCCGAAGCGCAGGTGCCGGGTTTTGCCTATTCCGATCGCGTCAGCGATCATGATCACGTGGCGCTTGATCCGGTCGTATCGAAAAAAGTCATCACCTATCTTGCCGGCGAGGCGCGTCTCGACCCGGCGACAGTCACGCCCGACAAGGATCTGATCCGCGATCTTGGCCTTGACTCACTGGTTACCTCGACATTGCCTTTGTGGATCGAGGAGCAGTTCGGCAAGCAGGTCGATACCGAAGCACGCATGCTGCTGGTGCGTGACGTGATCCTCGGCGCGCAGGGCGTGCTTGGTGAGGTCGGCCCCGCCCGCGATGTCTCCACGCCGAAGGGTTGGCTCGAAACCGGCCGAACCGCGCCGCTTTATCCGCGCGACGCAATCAGCATTCCCCACGGCTTCCTGCTCCAGCGCAAGCGCATGGGGGGCAGCGCCGTTTGCATGGGCGACGACCGCTCCGGCGTTCTCTCCTACGATCAGGTGACCGAGCGAGCGATCATGCTTGCACGCATCATCCGCACGCTGCCAGAACAGCGGATCGGCATGATGCTGCCGGCCTCGGTTGGTGGCGCGGTGGTCTCGCTCGCCGTCATGCTCACGGGCAAGACGCTCGTGCCGCTCAACTGGACCAACGGCCGCGCTGCGCTCGATGCCTCGGTGGAACTCGCCGGCGTTCGCACGATCCTTACGTCCGATCTGTTCCTCGACAAGGCCAACGTCGAGTTGTCGGAGGAAACCGCGAGCAAGATCGTCGCGCTGGAAAGCCTGCGCTCGAAGATTGGCTTATCCGGTCTGATCGCCGGCAAGCGCATCGCCCGCAAATCGCCCGACGATATCCTCGAATACTTCGGCAAGATCGCCACGGAAAAAGACATCGCCGTTATCCTGTTTACGTCCGGCTCCGAGTCGGTGCCCAAGGGCGTGCCGTTGACGCACGAGAACATCCTGTCGAACATCGACGGCGCACTAGAAGCTATTCAGGGCTATCCCAACGATGTGATGTACGGCTTCCTGCCGCCGTTCCACTCGTTCGGCATGACGATCATCGTGGCGTTGTCGATGGTCGGCGGCGTCAAGGTCGCGTTCGACGCGGACCCGAAGAAGTATCGCCACCTCGCGCTCGGTGTGGAGAAGTGGAAGGCGACGCTGCTCGCCGGCACGCCGGATTTCCTCACGGGTATTCTCAACGCCGGCGACGACAAGAACTTCAAGAGCGTGCGCGCGTTCCTGTCGGGTGCACAGAAAGCGCCGCCTGCCTTGCGTGAGCGCGTGGAGAAGATCGGCGGTCGTTTGCTGGAAGGCTACGGTATCACCGAGACGGCGCCGCTCGTCACCTGCAACCGGCCCGACGAGACGCCAGTCGGCGTCGGTCAGCCGATCAAGAACACCGAGATCGCGATTGTCGATCCGTCGACGCTGAAGCCGCGCGCGGTGGGGGAGGAAGGCCTGATCCTGGTCCACGGCCCCGGCGTGTTCGGCGGCTATCTCGGCAACGTGAAATCGCCGTTCGTCGAAGTCGAGGGTAAGCGCTACTACAACACCGGCGATCTCGGTTTCTTCCGCAACAGCAATCTCGTCATTTCGGGTCGCCTCAAGCGCTTCCTCAAGTATGCCGGCGAGATGATCAGTCTGCCCGCGATCGAGGACGCGTTGATCGCGCAATGGCCGGCTGGTGAAAACGGCCCCGTCGTGACCGTCGACGGCGAGGAGCGCGAAGGTCTGGCGCCGATCGTCTGCCTCTATACAACCAACCGCGGGATCACCACCGAAGAAGCCAACCGCGTGCTCAAGACCGCCGGCCTGCCCTCGTTGGCCTACGTGCGGCACGTCCACGTAATGGCGGAGATCCCGTTGCTGGGCAGCGGCAAGACCAACTATCGCGCCCTGCCCCGGCCAGCCGAGTTGGTGGCGCAAGCCGCTTGATGTGCGTGTTGACCCGGCTAGCACTCGGGCGCAGCTTATGACACCTTTCCGCCGACCTTCGCGCCCAAATTGGGCTGAGAGCAGGCGGACAGGACGAACGGCGAAATGCGCGACCAGGTGCGGTTTCTGCGTGGCAACGAGGTCGTATCGCTCGATGGCGTCGCCGCGCGTGCAACGTTGCTCGAATGGCTGCGAACAACCGCGCGCGCCGTCGGCACCAAGGAAGGTTGCGCCGAAGGCGACTGCGGCGCTTGCACCGTCGTGCTGGAGCGTAACCGTGATGGTCTCGTAACACACCACGCTGTGAACTCCTGCATTCTGCTCGCCGGTCAAGCCGACGGCGCGCGCATTATCACGGTCGAGGATCTCGCACGGAGCGGCGACCTGCATCCCGTGCAGGACGCCATGATCCGTCATCACGGCGCGCAGTGTGGTTTCTGCACGCCGGGCATCGTGATGAGCCTGTATGCGCTGCACGCGGGCGGCTCGCGGCCGGTGTCACGCGAGATGGTCTGCGATCAGCTTGCCGGCAACCTGTGTCGCTGCACCGGTTATCGCCCGATCATCGATGCAGCGCTCGAGGCGTGCGCTGGGCAAGCAGTGACAACAGCGCCGCCCACGGATGTTCTCGCACTCGATGACGACGCGGATATCTTCATCGGTAACGAGACCGACTTCTTCGCCGCTCCCTGCAGCGAGGCCGCGCTTTCCGATCTCTCTCTTCGCCATCCCGATGCCCGTCTCGTCGCCGGAGCAACCGACTTCGGCCTCCACCTCACCAAGCAGTTAGAGCAACCACGCAAGGTGATCTGGCTCGGCCGTGTGAAGGGCCTCGACGCCATCGCCAGCGACACGCGCACGCTGCATTTTGGCGCAACGGTCACGCACGCGGCCGCGATGCCTCATCTTGCCGCGATTGATCCCGATCTCGGCGAAGTCATGCGCCGGTTCGGCTCCGTGCAGGTGCGCAACTCCGGCACTGTTGGCGGTAACATTTCAAACGCCTCGCCGATCGGCGATCTGGCCCCATGCCTGATCGCACTCGGCGCGCAACTGGAACTCGCGCGTGGCAGTGAGCGCCGCACCATTGCGCTCGAAGAGTTCTTCATCGCCTACAAGCAACAGGACCGCAGACCCGGCGAATTCGTGCGCCGCGTCAGCGTCACGAAACCCTTTTCTGGTCAGCACTTCCGCGCCTTCAAGATCACCAAGCGCATGGACGAAGACATATCCTCCGTTCTCGGCGCTTTCCTGTTTACTCTCGAAGGCCGCCGCATTTCATCCGCGCGCATTGCCTTCGGCGGCATGGCCGGAATTCCCGCGCGCGCAAAGCAGACAGAATTGGCGCTGGCCGGCGCGGAGCTCGATCATCCCGCAAGCTGGATTGGCGCGCTCGATAACCTTACCCGCGACTTCCAGCCGATCGACGACCATCGCGCGAGCGCGGCCTATCGCGCACTCGTTGCCCGTAACCTGTTGCGCAAGGCGCTGATCGAAATCGCCGGAGCTTCTCCGCGCCAAACGCGCCTGGTCGCGCATCGGGAGGTCCGCGATGCCGCCGAATGAGACCGCGCCACGCGACACGCCACCGAGCGCGCCAGCGCTGGCCGTCGTAAGCCATTCGCACCCCCATGATTCCGCACGCCTGCACGTCACGGATGCGGCCACCTACATCGACGATATCCGCGAGCCCGCCGGCACCTTGCACGTCGCTTGCG
>CAMDPA010000196.1 GCA_945903565.1 Devosia equisanguinis
CCCTTGCGGCAGGCGAGCTTGGCTTCGCCTGGCGTGCGCTTGGTCGATGCTTCACTGAGCGCGTGCACGAGTGCCGCGGCGCGGCTGGCACGGGTGGCGTCCGCCTTGTCCTGCAGCGCGCGGGCGACGACGAGCGCCACCGCTACGACGTCACTTTTCTGCGGTGTCACGGGCAGCCCCTTCGTGACTGCCGCCTGGCCTTGCTTGATGAGCAAACGTTCCTGCTGCCGCTGCTGCTGGCGGCTTGTCATGATGGTCTCCGCCGGTTGGGGATCTTTGCCGTGACGATAAGTTGCCCGGGCGCGATTGCCTAGGGATGGCAACGACGTCCTTTCGTTCCAAAGTGCGGTTCCTATCGGCAGGCAGATTTCCGAATCCGGATGCTGATCGTAAATCCCTGGTTCTCTGGAAAAATGTGGTTCAGCCGCAACAGTTCATTGAAGGACTTAACGCGCACTCGAGACGTTCGATCTCGCCCAATGGCGCCGGAAGCATGGACCAAACCGCGCGTTAAATACCTGTACTAAAGAGAAAAAATTGGCCCAAGCGAACCCCGGCGGAGGCTCCGCTTGCTGCCACTCTGGCTTTTCGTAGAACAGATTCAACGCAAACCACTGTAGTTGAGTCTTCGCTTGTCCAACTAAGTGCCCGCAGATCGGGGGCGTGCGCGATGCAATGGGGTAGTTGCTAGCGTTATTGGCCGGTCAAATGTGGGACCACTGGCGGAAAGGTTCAGCCTTCTCGTCAGTGGTCTGCATGGAAAACGCGAGTTCGGTTGAGGTCGGGTGTTATGTGGGCGCTGGAAGACGACGAGTACGCTTTGCTCGAGCTGGTGAAGATGAAGCCGCTCTCCTATATCCCGCCGCTTCATCTCGCCAAGGCCGAGAAGCTCATGCGGGAGGGCATCCTGCTCTGGAAAGACTGCCAATGGTATCCGACCGCAGTTGGAATGGCGCTGGCCGGTGCCAACGGAGCAATCAAGCAGTCGGTCAACTAATCGGGGGCTGCAGCGGCTCCGCCGCATGTTCCAGCACCAAATTCCTTGCGCCGTTTCCCTTCCCCTGGATGCAACGCCTCGAGGCAACGGCGTGAGCGTTCAGCCCCGCGACGCCTTGTGCTGAATGCCAAACCAATGCAGCTTCGCTGGCCGAATGTACGCCGCCGCGAAGGAACCGCATGGGCATGTTCAAGTCGATCCTGATCGCGAACCGGGGCGAGATCGCGTGCCGGGTAATGCGCACCGCAAGGCGGATGGGCATGCGCTGCGTCGCCGTCTACTCGGACGCGGATCGCTATGCCATGCACGTCGCGATGGCCGACGAAGCCCATCACATCGGCCCATCGCCCGCATCGCAGAGCTATCTGAGGATCGATGCCATTGTGGCGGCTGCCAAGCGGGCCGGCGTCGAGGCCGTGCATCCTGGCTATGGCTTCCTTTCTGAGAATCCGGTTTTCGTGGAGGCATGCGAGGCGGCGGGGCTCGTTTTGATTGGCCCGCCGGCAAGCGCGATCCGTGCGATGGGTCTCAAGGATGCGGCCAAGAGCTTGATGGAGCAGGCGGGCGTTCCTGTCGTGCCGGGTTATCACGGCGCGGCGCAGGATTTCGCCAGACTTGCCGAGGAGGCGGGGCGCGTCGGTTATCCCGTTCTGATCAAGGCGCGCGCGGGCGGCGGCGGCAAGGGCATGCGGCGTGTCGATGAGCCCAAGGGGTTCGCATCGGCGCTCGAATCAGCCCAGCGCGAGGCGACGTCGAGCTTCGGCGATGCCGCCGTCATCATTGAGCGCTACGTGCAGCGGCCACGTCATATCGAGGTGCAGGTGTTCGCAGATGCGCACGGCAACGCCGTGCATCTGTTTGAGCGCGATTGCTCGTTGCAGCGGCGGCATCAGAAGGTGATCGAGGAAGCGCCGGCGCCGAGGATGACCCCTGAAATGCGCGCGGTGATGGGGCAGGCGGCGGTGAAGGCCGCGCTGGCGGTCGGCTATCGCGGCGCAGGGACGGTGGAGTTCATCGTCGACGCAAGTGAGGGGCTGCGGGCGGATCGCTTCTACTTCATGGAAATGAATACCCGGCTGCAGGTCGAGCATCCCGTGACGGAGGCGATCACCGGGCACGACCTCGTCGCGTGGCAGCTGCGTGTCGCGGCCGGCGAGGCGTTCACCTTGAAGCAGGAGCAGTTGTCGTTTCGCGGGCACGCATTCGAGGCGCGCATCTACGCGGAGGATGCGGAGCGCAATTTCGCGCCGGCCATTGGTCGGTTGGCGCATCTGGATTTGCCGGTGAAGCTTGCGCGCGTCGAAACCGGCGTGCGGAGCGGCGACGCGATCACGCCCTACTACGATCCGATGATCGCGAAGATCATCGTACACGGGCGTGACCGCACGTCGGCGTTGAACAAACTGCAGCGTGCGCTCGCTGCAACGCGCGCGACCGGCAGCGTCACCAACATCGCGTTCTTGTTGGCGCTTTCGAAGCATCCAGGATTCGCGTCGGGCGATGTCGATACCGGATTGATCGAGCGCGATCTGGCTGCGCTCACGCGTGTGACGCCGCCATCCGCCGAGGCGATTGCGTTGGCGGCGTTGGCGGCGCGGGGAATGTTGCGCGTTGGTGCGGCGACCAGCGATCCCTGGTCGGATCTGAAGGCATGGCGCCAGTGGGGGCCAGCTATCCAGAATGTCGAGCTGACCGCGCGCGGCGAAACGATTGCGGTATCGATTGCCTCCCGCAATGGCTGCCATCACGAGGTGACGACACCGGCGGGCGTGGTTGCGCTTACGATCGTCTCGCGCGATGGAGACAAGGTGCGGTTCGAGTCCGATGGCCGCATCGCGGAAGCGGTCGTGATCGAGCGGCCTGGGGAAATTGTCGTTCAGCTCGGCGAAACCACGGCGATTTTTGTCGTGCCCGATGCGCTGGCGGGCCTGGACGACGTGACAGCCGGCGAAGACAAGATCGTCGCGCCGATCCCCGGGCTGGTGAAGCTCGTCAAGGCGATTGCCGGCAAGAACGTGGCCAAGGGCGATCCACTCGTGATGCTCGAGGCGATGAAGATGGAGCACACGCTCACGGCCCCGCGCGATGGCCGCATCGCCGAGGTGATGGTGGCGGTGGGGGATCTCGTCCAGGACGGCATGGTGCTGGTGCGGCTTGAAGAGGTGGCGAGGTAGGGCGCAAGAGCGTCCCAGCAAGCTTGGTTCCGCCAAAAGGCGTAATGCGCCGCCGGCGCAATACGCCCGAAAAGGGCTATTGCGCCCTACGAATCGATCCTTTCGCGCAGCATCTCCAGCGCCGTACGGACGGTTGCCATCCGCACTTTCGCGCGACCAATGTCGCCGTAGCGCATTTCGCGATGAACAGATTTGCGGCCGGTGCGCACCACAGCCAAGTGCACGAGGCCGACAGGCTTGTCCGCGCTCCCGCCACCGGGGCCCGCGACGCCCGTCACCGCAACCGCAATCTGCGCGTGGGAATGCGCCAGCGCACCCGACGCCATCGCCAGCGCCGTCTCGCGGCTGACCGCGCCGACACTGTCGAGCGTGACGCGGGGCACGCCGAGCAGCTCCATCTTGGCATCGTTGGAATAGGTAACGAAACCGCGCTCGACAACATCGGACGAGCCCGGGATTTCCGTCAGTAGAGCGGCGATCAGGCCGCCCGTGCAGCTTTCCGCCGTGGCGATTCGCAACCCGCCACCACGCGCCGCCTGGAGAAGGCGCGTAGCGCTTTCCAGCAGTTTATCGTCGAACATCCGCCGCTCCAGATACGCTAAGCCCCGTCCCCGTTAAAGGGTAGCGGGGGCTGCGCCCGAAGCAAAGCCTGGGATCGATCCGGATGAGATCAATCTGCGATGAGACGCTCGGCATTCCCAAGCAAACCGTCGAGCGTGGCGCGCGTTTCCGGGCCCATCATGCCAACCGATCTTTGCTGCGCCGAGAGCCAAACGGGATAGGCCTCCTTGATCACGCTCTGGCCTTTCGGCGTGAGGTGCAGGCCACGACCGCGACGGCCCGCAGGCGGGTCCATCGTGATCAGGTTGAGCGCCAGCATGCGCTTGAGATTGCGCGAAAGCGTCGATTTCTCGATGTCGAGGCCGCCCCCGATCTCCACGGCGGTGATGCCGTCGCGGGCCGCAAGCTGCGTCAGCAGCGTGAACTGGCTGGCGGTTATTCCCAGTGGGCGGATCGCGTCGTCGTAGACGCGAGTGATGATGCGCGATAGCTGACGCACACGCGTTGCAATGCAAGATGTCGCCGTCGTATCGGCGATGCGCTCAAGATCCGTTGCGGCGGCAGTCGCCGTCGGCGTCATGATGTTCATGGTAGCCCTCGTGCCCGCTCGTGGTCGTCATACAACACCCGGATGCGCCGATTCGGGCGGGTGCATCAAGCGGCGGGTTGTGGAGCGTCTGTGGATAAGGCTGTGGGCAAAGCAATGCTGGCCGAGGCCATCGCGGCAATTCCTTCGCGGCGCCCGGTGAAGCCGAGGCCTTCCGTTGTGGTGGCCTTGACGGAGACTCGGCTTGGGGCGATGCCGAGGATGTCAGCCATGCGCGCACACATCGCGGCGCGGTGAGGCGTGACGCGAGGGGCTTCCGCAAGAATCGTCACGTCGACGTTGATGATGCGTCCGCCTGCATGAGCGACGAGGCTTGCCGCGTGGCGCAGGAAGATATACGATGCCGCGTCTTTCCAGCGCATATCCGTCGGGGGGAAATGCACGCCGATGTCGCCGGCTCCGATCGCGCCGAGGATCGCGTCGGTCAAGGCGTGTAGACCCACATCGGCGTCGGAGTGGCCCTCCAAGCGCGACGAATGGGGGATCTCGACCCCACACAACCACACGCTCGAACCCGGCGCGAAGCGATGCACGTCGAAGCCGGTGCCGGTGCGGGTTTCGATGACAGGCAGCGTGGCGTTACCTTCGATGAGCCTACGCGCCATCTGGATGTCCTGAGTGGTCGTGATCTTGACGTTGCGGGTGCCGCCGTCGACGAGGGCGACGGCGTGCCCTGCCCACTCCATCAGCGCGGCGTCGTCGGTGAAGGCCGTTTGGTTCTCGGCTTGGGCACGCTGGTGCTCGCGACGTATGGTATCGAAGCGGAAGCCCTGCGGCGTCTGCGCCCGCCACAGGTTCGTTCGATCCTGCGTGCCGACGATCAGTCCGCTGCCGCCCGCACGCTTCAGCGTATCGGTTTCGGGGACGGCGGCGATGGCGCCGGGCTGATCGGCCAGCGCGGCAATCACCCTGTCGATAACGTCGGGGGTGACGAATGGCCGTGCCGCGTCGTGGATCAACACGAGGCTGGGATTGAGTGCTGCCAGCGCATCGAGGCCGTTGCGGACCGAATCTTGTCGCGTGGCGCCACCGTGCACCGGCGGGAGTAGCTTGGGGTGAGGTGCGCCGATCGCGGCCAGATACATCTTGTCGTCATCGGGATGGATCACGACCTGCACGTGGGTGATGCCGGGATGTCTGGTGAACTCTGCCAACGCGCGCGCGAGCACGGATTGGCCGCCGAGCATTGCATATTGCTTGGGTGGCTCACCCGCGTTTGAGGCCCGGGAGCCCCGGCCGCCGGCGACAATCAGCGCTGCAACGGACACGCCACGGCTGCCTTCTCGATGTTGACCCGTTGACGTGCTTAGCCGGGCCCTTCCGCCGGAGCAATGCTCCCCCTCGGATCGGTTCATGGGGCGGCTTGCGTTTCGCAGCGCACAAGACTATGGTTGCCTAATCTAAGGGCATAAAATAATCATGGCTAATAAATAGGCAAGTGCGAAAAATATGAGCACGGGACAGCTCTCTATCGGGCCTCTGCGGTCGGCAAACGTGGTTCTGCTGGCGCCGATGTCTGGTGTCACGGACCTGTCGTTTCGCCGCATCGCGCAGGGCCTCGGTGCGGGTTTGGTCGTGTCCGAGATGGTCGCCAGTGCGGAGCTGGTGCGGGCGCGCCGCGACATGCTGCGCAAGGCGGTGGGCGACGGGATCAAGCCGTTCGTGATCCAGCTTGCGGGTCGCGAGGCGCACTGGTTGGCGGAGGGCGCGCGCATCGCCGTCGATCTCGGTGCCGAAGTCATCGATATCAACATGGGTTGCCCCGCCCGCGAGGTGACGGGCAAGGCCTGCGGTTCGGCGCTGATGCGCGATCTCGATCTGGCCATTGGCTTGATCGACGCGGTGATTGCCGCGGTCAAGGTGCCGGTTACGCTCAAGATGCGGCTGGGCTGGGATCGCACGTGCCTCAACGCGCCGGACCTTGCGCGGCGGGCACAAGCGTCTGGTATACAACTCGTGACCGTGCATGGCCGCACGCGCAACGAATTCTTCAAGGGCAAAGCCGATTGGGCGGCGGTCCGTGCGGTCCGGGACGTGATCACCATCCCCTTGATCGTCAACGGCGACATTCTCAGCGTCGATGATGCGCGTGCGGCGCTGGCTGCCTCCGGTGCCGACGGTGTGATGATCGGCCGAGGCGCCTATGGCGCACCGTGGCTGCCGGGCCAAGTCGGTGCGGCGCTGGCGACCGGGATCGATCCGGGGCCGCCACCGCTGGCGGAGCAGTCGATGATCGCGCGCACGCACTACGACGCGATGCTCGGCGAGTATGGTCGCGAGCTTGGCCTGCGCAACGCTAGGAAGCACGTCGGTTGGTATCTCGAAACGAGCGGCCGGCCCACGGCGGATGTGAAGCGCTGGCGCAGCGTGTTGTGCCGCGAGGAAGAACCAGCCCGCGTGATTGCGGGGCTGGGTACATTCTACGAAGAGACCGCGGAGATGGCGGCATGACCGACGACACCACACGCGATCGCACCACCCCAGTGCCGCGGCGCCATCTGGAGCACGATTTGCTGCTGGCCGCGCTGCCGCATCCAATTCTCGCAATTGGGGAGGACGAGCGCGTCGTCTACGCGAACCCCGCGGCTGAAGGCTTTTTCTCGATCAGCATCGCGGTGCTGCGCCGGCAGAGGCTGCGCGACGTCGTCGGCTTCGGGTGCCCCCTGATCGCGCTCATCGATCAAGTGCGGCGCAGCGATTCAACGGTCAACGAATACGGTATCGAGATCGCGATGCCGCGGCTCGATAGTCCTCGCCCGGTCGATGTTTACGCGGGGCCCCTGACCGATCAGCCCGGGCTGATCGTGGTCATGCTGCAGCAGCGGTCGATGGCGCAGATGATCGAGCGCCAGCTTACCCATCGCGCCGCGGCACGGTCGGTGTCGGGCATGGCGGCGGTGCTGGCGCACGAGATCAAGAACCCGCTGTCGGGCATTCGTGGTGCGGCCCAGTTGCTCGAGCCCGCGCTGGGCGATGAGGATCGCGAGCTGACGCGGCTGATCTGCACCGAAACCGACCGCATCCGCGACCTCGTCGACCGCATGGAAGTGTTCGGCGACGAACGCCCGCTGGTGATTGAGCCGGTCAATATTCACGCCGTCCTCGACCACGTCCGAAAGCTCGCGGAAACCGGTTTTGCCAGCACGATGCGGCTGCCGGCCGAATACGATCCCTCGCTGCCGTCGGTCCCGGGCAATCGCGACAAGCTGATCCAAGCGTTCCTCAATCTCGTGAAGAACGCAGCCGAGGCCGTGGCCGAGCAAAGCGAGCCGGGCCGCATCATTCTGCGCACCGC
The DNA here is from genome assembly GCA_945903565.1 of Devosia equisanguinis. Classification (GTDB taxonomy): domain Bacteria; phylum Pseudomonadota; class Alphaproteobacteria; order Rhizobiales; family Hyphomicrobiaceae; genus CAMDPA01. The sequence goes on from CAMDPA010000196.1 coordinate 7,635, forward strand.
GTTCCGTCCGGGCGTGCGCATGCTGGTGCCCGGCTCCACCATCCGCGTCGCGCTGCCGCTGATGATCGAAATCGAGGACAACGGCGCCGGCGTTCCCGAGCATTTGAAGCAGCACCTGTTCGATCCCTTCGTGACCACCAAACGGACAGGTTCGGGCCTCGGGCTCGCGCTGGTCGCTAAGATTATTAGGGACCACGGCGGCGTCATCGAGTTCGAGAGCGAGCGTCGCCGCACCGTGTTCCGTGTCCTGCTGCCAATGCAGCCGGTTGCCGCCAAACCTGCCAGCAAGGGGCCGAGCAATGGCTAAAGGTACAGTTCTGATCGCGGACGACGACACCGCCATTCGCACGGTGCTCAATCAGGCGCTCGCACGTGCTGGGTATCTGCCGCGGGCCACGTCGAACGCAGCGACGTTGTGGCGCTGGATTGCCCAGGGCGAAGGCGAGGTCGTGATCACCGACGTCATAATGCCCGATGAAAACGCGTTCGATCTCATCCCGCGCATCAAGAAGCTGCGGCCGGATCTGCCGATCATCGTGATGTCCGCGCAGAACACGCTGATGACCGCGCTGACGGCCGCCGAGAAGGGCGCTTACGAGTACCTCCCCAAGCCGTTCGACCTGAGCGAAGTGATCGCGGTCGTGGGACGTGCGCTGGCAGAGCCGGGCCGCAAGACCAGCCGCGCGGTGCCCGAGCAAGATACCGACCAGCTTCCCCTGATCGGCCGCTCGTCGGCGATGCAGGAAATCTATCGTGTTCTGGCGCGGCTGACGCAGACCGATCTCACGGTCATGATCACAGGTGAATCGGGTACGGGCAAGGAGCTCGTCGCGCGGGTGCTCCACGACTACGGCAAGCGCAAGACCGGGCCATTTGTGGCCGTGAACATGGCCGCTATCCCGCGCGAGCTGATCGAGAGCGACCTCTTCGGTCACGAGAAAGGGTCGTTCACAGGCGCCCAGAACCGTGCGCCCGGCCGCTTCGAGCAGGCCGAGGGCGGCACGCTGTTCCTGGACGAAATCGGCGACATGCCGGCGGAACTGCAGACCAGGCTCTTGCGCGTGCTCTCCGATGGCACGTTCTATCGCGTCGGCGGCCACCAGCCGATGCGGGCCACTGTGCGCGTGATTGCCGCCACGCACCAGGACCTTGAAGCGCGCGTGCGCGACGGGCAGTTCCGCGATGACCTGTTCCATCGCCTCAACGTGATCCGCCTGCGCCTGCCCAGCCTGCGCGAGCGGCGCGAAGACATTCCCTTGCTGGCGCGGTACTTCCTCGCCAAGTCGGCGCGCGACCTGGGCGTGGAGCCCAAGCGCCTGTCCGACGCCGCCATGGGCTACCTGTCGGCACAGGACTTCCCGGGTAATGTGCGCCAGCTGGAGAACCTGTGCCATTGGCTGACGGTGATGGCGCCGACACAGGTCATCGAGGCCGGTGACCTGCCCCAGGATTTCCGCGACGGTAATGCGGCCGCGGTCAGCGCCGATTGGGTGGCCGCGCTGGCTGCCGAAGCAGATCGGGTTCTTGCCAAGGGGGAGTCGGGGATCATGGACGGGTTTACGCGGTCCTTCGAGAAAACGCTGATCGCCAAGGCGCTGGCACGCACCGGCGGGCGCCGCATCGAAGCGGCGACGCTGCTCGGGATCGGTCGCAACACCATCACGCGCAAGATCCAGGAGCTGGGATTGGGCGACAAGGATGCAGACTGAGCGCATCCATCCGCCGCGCGGGCCCCACTGCATTTCACATGGCGGGAAGCGCTGCCGGTTTCGGCATTGCGCCGGAAAAATTCGCATAGAATGGCGCCCCTGCGGTGTTTCAAATTTCCGGTGTCACCCTTGGTTCGCGCGGTGACATGCCCTTCC
>CAMDPA010000197.1 GCA_945903565.1 Devosia equisanguinis
CGACGGCCCGCACCCTGAGATCTTTCGAGTATCCCTTCGCCATCGCGATCCCCGCCGTTGCTGCCGGTGGAATCCGAATCTGATTTGCGCGTCCGAGGGAATCCCCTGTAACTGTTTTGATTCACATCAAGTGGAAAGCGCTCTAGCCCTTTCGTCATGGCGCAGCCATGCTCCGCATGGACGCAAAAGGCGGGGAGAGGGAATCTACGAGCTGCCGTTGGCGAGAGCGGGCATCGCGCGCGGCACGGGTACCGGGGGTGGCTGCGCGCTTGGATCGTGCATGGGGGCAGTCCCATCGAGGCGTGGCGCGATCGAGGCTGCGTCGTTCACGCGGCGCGAGCGGCCATCGAAGCTGGCGCCATCGGCGACGGACAGTGACTTGGCGTGGATGTCGCCTTCGACCTCGGCGCTGGGATGCAGGATGACGCGCGCGCCCATGATGGTGCCGGAGACCTTGCCACGCACGTCGACGGTTTCGGCCAACACCGAGCCTTCGACCTTGCCGGATTCGCCGACGACCAGCGTTTGGCTGTGCAGCTCGGCTTGGATGCTGCCATTGATGAGTAGCGCGCCGCGGCAGCGGATGGTGATCGACTGGCCTTCGATGGTGAGGTCCTGGCCAATCACGGAATGATTTCCTGCATCTGACATGCGCTGGGCCTCTGGCTGTTGGGGAGATTGGCGCGCCAGGCCGGGAAGCGGGGGCGGGCTGGCGGACGCGGCTTGCGCGTGCGCCGGTGCAATGATCACGGCTGGGGGTGCTGCCCTGCCGTTGAGATCGGGCAATGCGGGTGCGGTCAACTCATCTGGCGACTTGGTGGTTTTGGCGTCGTTCCAACGCGTGAACATGGCGAGCGGCCTCCTCTTCGGCTTTCCTCTGGTGGGCCGAATAGATGCCGCGCGGTATGGTGGAAATGTGTCTCGCGGCCCACGCAATTGTGGCGAACAAGAGGGGCACCGGCTCGTCAGGTAAGCCCGGGCACGCGTGCATCGGCGGGACGGAGCGCGCCGGCCTTTTCGGCTTCCTCGAGTGTGCGCGCCAGTTCTTCGCGGGCCTTCTCGGCTTCGCGCTGGCGGTTCCACAGCGACGCGTAGAGGCCGTCTTTGGCCATCAACTCGGCATGCGTGCCCTGCTCGACGAGCTTGCCCAGCTCGAGCACCAGGATGTTGTCGGCGTGCACGATGGTCGACAGACGGTGCGCGATGACGAGCGTCGTGCGATCCTTCGAGACGCGGTCGAGTGCGTCCTGGATCTCCTTCTCGGTGTGACTGTCGAGTGCGCTGGTCGCTTCGTCGAGGATCAAAATCGGGGGGGCCTTGAGGATCGTGCGTGCGATCGCGACGCGCTGCTTCTCGCCGCCGGAGAGCTTCAGGCCGCGCTCGCCGACCATGGTTTCGTAGCCTTCGGGCAGCAGCTTGATGAAGCCGTCGATCTGGGCCATCCGGGCGGCTTCTTCCACCTCCTGATCGGTGGCGTCGTGGCGGCCGTACTGGATGTTGTAGCGGATGTTGTCGTTGAACAGCACCGTGTCCTGCGGGACAACGCCCATGTTGGAGCGCAAGGATTGCTGGGTGACGTCGCGGATGTCCTGGCCGTCGATCGTCACGCGGCCGCCGGAAATGTCATAGAAGCGCATGAGAATGCGCGAGATGGTCGACTTGCCAGCGCCCGATGGGCCGACGACCGCGACCATCTTGCCGGCGGGCACCTCGAACGTCAGGCCCTGCAGGATCGGCCGCTCGGCCTCGTAGCGGAAGGAGACATCCTCGAAGCGGATGGTGCCGCCGGCGACCTTCAGCGGCGTCGAGTCCGGCTTGTCGGCGATCTCCGGGTTCTGCTCCAGGATGTCCATCATCCGCTCGATGTCGAGCAGCGACTGCTTGATCTCACGGTACATCGTGCCCATGAAATTGAGCGGGATGAAGAGCTGCAGGAACAGCAGGTTCACCATCGCGAAATGGCCGATCGTGTTCTTGCCGGCCATCACGTCGATGGCGGACATCGCAAGGCAGGTAGTGAGGCCCGCGGTAAAGATGATGCCCTGGCCGGTGTTGAGCACGGCGAGCGACATATAGGTGTTGATGCTGGCGCGTTCGTAGACGATCAGCGACTTGTCGTAGCGCTGCGCCTCGCGCTTTTCGGCACCGAAGTATTTGACGGTCTCGTAGTTCAACAAGCTGTCGACGGCCTTGGTGTTGGCCTCGGTGTCGCTCTCGTTCATCGTCTTGCGGATCGCCATGCGCCACTCGGTGGCCCAGAACGTGAACCACAGATACAGCACGACCATGATCACGATGGTCGCGATGTAGCGCCAGTCGAACTCGATGGCGCAGATCGCAAGCACGAGGATCAGCTCGACGACGGTCGGCAGGAACGTCATCAGCGTCATGCGCGTGAGCTGCTCGATGCCGTCGCGGCCGCGTTCGAGAACGCGCGTGAGGCCGCCGGTCTTGCGTTCCAGATGGAAGCGCAGGGAGAGCCGGTGCATGTGCTCGAATGCGCCGAGCGCCATCTTGCGCACGGCATGCATCGCGACCTTGGCGAACAGGCCCTCGCGGACCTGCATGAGCACGGTCATAGCGATGCGCACGAGGCCGTACATCAGGGTGGCCGCGAGCGGCGAGGCGATGAGCCAGAATGTTGTGCTGGCCGTTCCGGGATTGCCGCTGGCGATCGCGACGAGACCGTCGGTCGCCCACTTGAACGTGTAGGGCATCAGCACAGTGACGATCTTCGCCGCGAACATCAGCCCGAGCGACAGCATCACCGTGCGCTGCAGGTCCGGGCGGTCGCCTGGCCAAACGAACGGGTACAGCCCGCGCAGCACGCGCATGCGGGCAGCGTCGGGGCGCAGCTTGTCCCAGAAGCGGCCCGAAGACGAGGCGCTGGATACGTCATTTGTAGGGCGTTGCATGGTACGCGTCTTAGCGAATGGGCGGGGGGTTGTCGACGCCTGGGACGCGATCGCGCCCGGCGCACGACGCCACAGGCAGTTGGGGCGCAATCGCCGCTGAAAAGAGAACGGGCGCCGGCTGAAGCGGCGCCCGTCAGATTTTCATGGGAAGATCTGCGCGACGGCGATCAGGTGCTGGCACGCATCCGCGGGACCGCGATACGCTGGCATGGATTGATCTCACGCGACACGCTGAGGGCCCGCTGGTTGGCCTGCTGCAGCAGTCGGTACTGCTTGCCGTCGCCGTAGTGCATTTCCGCGATGTGCCAGAGCGTGTCGCCACGCTTGACGACATACCAGTTGCCCGGCTTCACGCGGACGCCAGCGATTTGTCTGCAAAGCTGGCGCGGCACCTGCCGGCTGTTGAGCTTGGCGAACCGCAGCGATCCCGCGCCCAGACCCGAGCGACTGGTGCCCTGGCTTGCGACGCGGCGCTTGGTCTTACTCGTGCTGGCGTAGCGGCTGGACGGACGCACTGTGCGCTGGACCGTGATGCGGTTGGTAGCGGTCGCTGGGCGCGAATCCGGGGTTGCGGTTGCGACCTTCGCGGGTGGCTGAACCGACTTGGCTGCATCGGCCGTCTTCTTCGCGGCGTCCGCAGCGGCCTTGCGATCGGCTTCGATCTTGGCGTCTGCGATACGCTTCTGCTCGGCCAGGCGGCGATCTGCCTCCTGCTTGGTCTGGGCTGCCCGGGCGGCAGCGGCTTGGCGTTCCGTCTCGGCCTTGGCGGCAGCAGCATCGGCGACGCGCTGGGATTCGGCGGCCCGGCGCGCATCCTCGTCGGCTTTCGCCACGGCAGCGCGACGGTCGGCTTCCGCCTTGGCAGCGGCGGTTGCTGCCGCAGCGGCAGCGGCGACCTTGCGCTCAGTTTCCGTCTTGGCGCGAGCTTCGGCCTGCTTGCGCTCTTCTTCCGCCTTGGTTCTGGCCTCGGCAGCGCGACGGGCTTCGTCGTCGGCCTTGGCCTTGGCTTCCGCGACGCGACGCGAGTCTTCCTCGGCCTTGGCCTTGGCGGCAGCGGTGCGGCGGGTCTCTTCCTCGGCCTTGGCCTTGGCTTCGGCGATCCGGCGCTCTTCGTCAGCCTTGAGCTTGGCTTCGGCGGCACGACGATCGGCTTCGGCTTTTTGGGCCGCAGCGGCATCGGCCTTGGCCTTCACGTCGGCAGTGCGCTGCACTTCAAGCTCGGCTAACCGCTTGGCCTCGGCTTCGCGTCGGATCTGATCAGCCTGTCGGGCGGCGTCCTCGACGGCCTTGGTTGGGACCGACGGCGTCGACGAAGGCTGCTGGGCAACCGTGGCGGGTGACGTGGCCGGCGGGGGGACCTTGGTGAAGGCGACCGCGCTTTCGGGCGGACTTGGATCGGCCAGGCGGCGCACAATAACCGACTGATACTGCCGGTTCGCTCGGTCGAGCCAATCGCTCACCGCTTCCTGGGCGGTGTCGAAAACATCCTTCTCAGCGGCCGCTGGGGGAGCGATGGCGGTTGTCGTTGTTGGCGCTTTGACCGGAGGTGCGGCCGGTGTGACCGAAGGTTGCGCGGGAGTGGGCTGCGCGGGAACCTGGGCGACTTTCGGTTGCGGAGCCGGTGTCTGGCCGACAGCCGTGCTGGGCGTCGTTGCCTTTGGTGCCGCTGCCACGGGCGGTGTCGCGGGCGTGACAGGCTGCGGCATGGCGAGGCTGGTCGCAGGAGAGCCTTCTGAAAGCTGCTTGACGATCACGCCCTGATATTGACGGTTGGCGCGCTCGAGCCAGTTCCAGACGGGGGCCAGAATGTCATCGTCGTCCGGTTTGGCGGCCGGTGCGGCAGACGTTCCAGTCGTCGGGCCACCACTGGGCGGTGTCGCCTGAGCCATGCGGATGGGCGCACCCGGCGTTCCGGCTTGAGCCTCGCCGGACGTGCGGGCCTCGCGCATCAGCTCGTCGAAGCGCTTGGTTGCGGGCTCGGCCAACTCACCTGCACGACGGAGTTGCTCCTCGTCGCCGATTCTCTGGGCCTTGGCCGGAGCGGACGGGGTGATGACGATGCCGGTGGTCGCCAGCGATAGGCCAACGGCAATCGCCGCGATGGCAATACGCGAACACATCATGACGTTTACTTCCTCCTCGCTGTCGCATCAGCCCTGAGATATGAACGCTGCGCGCAGCTCCAGCCCTTGATAAGGTGGCCGGACCATTCCCCTTGTCAGCCTGAGCATAAACATAAGTTTCCAGCCCCGCCAACTTTAGTAAAGCTTTCCTTAATCGCACGGACTGCGGGCGACGGGGACGCCGGCAAAACAGTTGGTTAACGGAGCGGTTCGCGGTGCCGCAATTTCGGCCACGCAGAAGAGCTAAGATGGAAGGCCGTTAGACCAATTACCAGCGGCTGGAGCCGGAGCAACGAAACTAAAACCAAACACTGGCAGGATCCAGCCTAAATCAAAGCCAGGGAACGCGGAACCTCAAGATGAACGCCAAGAAGATACGTGCCTCCCGCTTGATCAACGGTGCTTCGGTCAACACCCACCGCATTCGTGATGTGTGCGTCTACTGCGGCTCGGGCAAGGGGCGCAATCCCGCCTATGCCGCAGCCGCACGCCAACTCGGCAAGTCGCTGGCCAAGGCCGGGATCGGCCTTGTTTATGGTGGCGGCAGTCTCGGTCTGATGGGTGAGGTGGCACGCGCCACACTCAAGCACGGCGGCAGGGTGACCGGCATCATCCCGTCGTTTCTGTCGAACCGCGAGCGGATGCTGGAGGAGGTGACCGAGCTGATCGTCACCGAGGACATGCATCAGCGCAAAATGGAAATGTTCCGCCGCTCGGATGCGTTCGTGGCCTTGCCCGGCGGCATCGGTACGTTGGAGGAGTTGGTCGAGCAGCTGACGTGGTCGCAGCTCGGCCACCACGAGAAGCCGATCGTGCTCGCCAACATCGACGGGTTCTGGACGCCTTTCATGACGCTGCTCGAGCACATGGGCAAAGAGAACTTCATCCGTGCCGGTTTGGAGGTCACGTTCAACGTGGTCGACAACGCGCACGACATCCTGCCGAAAGCAATCGAAGCGAGCCGTGCGGCGAAGGAAAAGGCAGAGGCGGCTATCGAAGCGCGCTTTTGAGGTTTGGCAGGCGTGCTGGCGTGGCGATACGCAGTACGTCACAACCGCCATTGCCGAGGTGATCCAACTTCGAGTAGGTGATGAGTGGTTCGCAATGATTGCGAAGCGTTAGCATCGCCTGCCACGGGCGATATCGTACGCCTCGGGGTGAAGCTTGAGCCCGTTTCTGGACCAGGAAGCGCTGAAGGCGCACAAGCAGCAGAATGTGCTTCACACAGCGCTGTTGTTTGCCGGACTTGCCGTGATCGTCGGCGTTTCGGCGTTGCTGTTGTTCGGAGTGGCGGGGCTCGCGTGGGCAGCCGTGCTGATCGGCATCATGCTGATCGCGATGCCGAGTATTCCACCTGAACTGTTGATGCGCCTTTACCGCGCGCGGCAGGTGCCGCCCCAGCCGGGCGATCAGTTGAGCGAGATCGTAGATATCCTGGCGCAGCGCGCCGGCCTGCCGCATCGCCCAGCCCTCTATGTGGTGCCGAGCATGGCGCTCAACGCTTTTGCCGCGGGCAAGCCGGAGCATGCGACGATCGCGATCACGGAGGGTCTTCTGCGCCGGCTCACGCTGCGCGAGATCGCCGGCGTTCTGGCGCACGAGGTCAGCCACATCCGCAACAACGATCTTTGGGTGATGGGCATCGCGGACACGTTCACGCGCGTCACGCAAAGCATGTCCTACGTCGCGATCTTTCTTGCGATACTCAATGTCATGGCGGCCTTCCAGGGCGAACAGTATGCGACCTGGTGGGCGATCGCGTTCCTGTATCTGGCGCCGATGCTGTCAAACCTGATGCAGCTCGGGTTGTCGCGGGCGCGCGAGTACGATGCGGACCTGGAAGGCGCGCAATTGACCGGCGATCCGCTCGGGCTTGCCGCGGCTCTGCGGCGGCTGGAGGAACACACCGGGCGGTTCTGGGAGGACGTGTCGCTGCCCGCGCCGGGCCGCCGGGTGGCGTATCCCTCGATCCTGAGATCGCATCCGGTGACGGACGAACGCATCCGGCGGCTGGTGGAGCTGAGCGCCCGGCCGATGCTGCCGCCGCTGGTATTCGTGGACCGGCCACTGATCTCGCTGGTCGGCTTCGGGCCGGTTTCGATGCGGCCGCGCGTGCGGTTTCCGGGGGTTTGGTTCTAGGGCGCTTTCCACTCGATTTTCGTCAGAGGAAAGCGCTCTAGTCCTTTGTTTGTCGCATTTTCTGCACCAAACCGGTGTCCACTTTGTTGGAAAATGCTCTAAGGCGACGATTGCGCTGAATGGAGTTTTGATGCGTGTCGAAGAAACGGCGGGGGGAAAGCCGGACAAGCCATTGCCCAGGCTGTCGTTGGCCGTAGCGATCGCAGCACTTGTGCTGTTGGCGGGGTTGCTGGTTGCAGCGCCGCGCGCGAATTTCTTGTTGCGCTGGGAGCATTCGACCGCCGACTTGCGGACGTCATTGTTCTCGGACCGGCGCTCCGACCTTCACCCCCAAATCGCCCTAGTCAAGATTACCGACGCTTCGATTCCAACGACGCCGATCGATCGCGGTTTTCTGGCCAACCTCGTCAAGGCCGTGGACGAAGCAGCTCCTCAGGCGATCGGGCTCGACATCTTTTTCCGTCGGGCGACGGAGGAGGGCAAGGACAAGGCACTGCAGGCGGCCCTGCGCGATGCCAAGGCCAATGTCGTGGTCGCGGCCTGGGACGAGCGCGGCATGGACGATCCGGGCCAGCAGGCCTATCAGGCGCAGTTCATCGCCGCCACGGGACGCCGCGCCGGTTTCCTCAACCTGCAGCACGAGCGCGACCGCATCGTGCGCTTCGCAGCCGAGCCCGCCCCCGGCTCGCGCTATCCTGAAAGCTTCGCGTTGCTGCTTGCCCGCGCGGCGGTTGCGGGGGCGGGCACCAACTATGGCCGGATCGCGTGGCTGCAGCGCGCGGAGGGCAACAATCCGCTGGCGCGACTCATCAATCTCGATGGCAGCTCGCCCTTCGCCGAAGTTTCGGCGGCCGACCTGCTCGGGCCGGATGGCGGCAAGCATCGCGACAAGCTCGCGGGAAAGATCGTACTGATCGGCGTCGATCTCAAGGTCAGCGCCGACAATCATCGCACGCCGCTGGCAGCCTGGAGTGGGACTGAAACGCCCGGTGTCGCGATCCATGCGCAGATGGTGGCGCAGATGATCGACGGCCGGCGCGTGGCGGACCTGGGGTATGGTGCGGGAACGATTGCGATGCTGGTTGGGCTGGCGTTGGTGGGCGGGCTCGCGGGCTGGCGCTTTCGTTATCGCAAGTACGATTTCCTCAGTTGGGGAATGGCCGCAGCCGTGCTGGTGGGCATCGATGCGGTCGTTTTCAAGGTCGGGCACATCATTCTGCCGTTCCTGATGTGTATGCTGGCGTGGTTCGGTGGGGTCACGGCTGGACATCATTTGGGCCGCGTCTACGATTGGTTCTCGGATCGGCGAGCAGGTGGAGCATGACGCCCTGCCAGCTCGGCTGTTTTCAAGTGTCGTAGGCTTTTCAGCACGGACGGAGATCCCGAACCATGGTTCGTTCAGTATCGCTTGCACTGTTCGCCGCAAGTATAGGCGTGATTTGCAGCTTGCAACCTGCCATGGGCCAAACCAGATCCCAGCCGGGCGGTGCCGAGCGCGCTGGCGAATGCAAGGAGCCGGGTGGTTGCCCGAGCCCCGCACAGCCCGGCGTGCTGGAGCGTGCGCCTGCCCCTACGGCGCCGGTCGGAGTCGTACCGCGCGGCGTCCGGCCATCCCCGGCACCTCCGCCTGCTTTCGACGGAGCTCCCGGTGGGACACGCGGTTCCTCGCCCGGTGACGGCGGAGCAGCCAAAACACCGCCGGCGAAGTAGCCGTGTCTTAGATGCTTGCTTTGGCGGAGTTTTATCGCAAAACCGCGTAGGACACTTTTGCGAACTCTGCTTAGCATTCATGGCGGGTTCAGCGCGAACTGGCGATAGTCGGTAGGATTGGCTTGCGATCGGCTTGATTCGTCATGCCCCTCGCAAGGTTCAATACACGCCAGGACAAAGAACTGTCATGCCCGCTTCCACCACCTTCATCCATCGTCTTGGATGCTTACTTGCGGCGATGCTGCTGGCGCTGACGGCACTATCGTCCGTGCCTGCGGCGGCGCAGCGCTTCGACGACCGCGATCCCGCCTATGCCGAGTTCTATCAAGCGCTCGATCCGCACGGTGACTGGATCGAACATCCCCGGTACGGCGCGACTTGGGTGCCGCATGCCAACGACGACCGGGAGTGGCGGCCGTACTCGCGCGGGCAGTGGGCCTATACGGAGGAGTGAGGTGGCCCCGCTTGTTCGGACAGATTTTCCGCTGCGATAAGTGGAGGCTCTGCCGGGGTTAGACTGCCGAGCGGATCGGCAGGATGCAGTGTGGTCCGAAGTATGCCCGATCGGGCGTCATGCCGTCGAGGCTCGAGTGCGG
>CAMDPA010000198.1 GCA_945903565.1 Devosia equisanguinis
CCATCGCGATCCCCGCCGTTGCTGCCGGTGGAATCCGAATCTGATTTGCGCGTCCGAGGGAATCCCCTGTAACTGTTTTGATTCACATCAAGTGGAAAGCGCTCTAGAAGCCATTTCGCACACATAGTGATGCACGTTCGGCGGCCAAAGAATTTCCGCACGGTATCGTCCGCAACCTTTTACCACGGGGGCCTGCACGGCCTGGCCTGGCCTGGCCCAACGCGCCAAATGAGGTGTCTCAGTCTGCATTGACCGATCGCCGACGTTCTCAATGCGATACCTTTCCTTCCAGCGGTGCCGCGGAGAGTGTAAAGTTGGGACGAAGATCTGGCGTTTCGCTACCCGGGCTTGAGCGCGTTTTATCGCGCGAAGCGGCGCGACGGAGGACGGAGAATGCGAGATGACAATGCTGAAGAACGTTGAAGCCAATCCTGAGACCTTGAACGCGCGGATGGGCATTACGGGGCGCGTGCGGTTCGAGGCGAGTGCGCTCGGCGGGCCGGTCGTCGTGCTCGAGCACCCGCGAGGGCGGGCGACGGTGGCGCTGTTCGGCGGGCAGGTGATCGACTGGCAGCCGGCCGGGCAAGCGGCGGTGTTGTGGCTGTCACCAGCCGCGCGGCTCGATGCGGGCCAGGCCGTGCGAGGCGGCGTGCCGGTGTGCTGGCCGTGGTTTGGACCACCGGGTAGGTCGCTGACGGAGGGCATGGCCGGGACCTGGCCGCAGCATGGCTTTGCACGAACCGCGACATGGCAGGCCGTCGAGACCGGCGACAGCATGGCAGGCCCCTGGGTGACGCTCGCGTTGACCGCTCCTGCGATGGCTGGCAAGGGCTGGCCTGGCAAGGCGGAGGTGCGGCTTACGGTTGTCGTGGGGGAGACGCTCGAGCTGCGGTTGGTGACGAGAAACCTCGGATCGGCGCCGCTCGTGCTGACGCAGGCGTTGCATGCCTACTTCCACGTCGGGGACATCGAGGAGACGCGGGTCGAAGGTCTCGATGGGCACGTGTTCCACAATGCCGTGGCGCTTGGCCCGGCGTTGGCGATTTCGTCGACGCTCAACTCGCAAATCGGGGCGGTGACGTTCGCGGGCGAGGTCGACCGGATCTATCTGGAGCAGCGCGGTCCCGTCTCGATCGTGGACCGGCGCCTGGGGCGGCGCATCACGATGACCAAGCGCGGCAGCGCATCGACGGTGGTGTGGAACCCGTGGCGCGACAAAGCCGGCAACCTCGGCGACATCGGCGCGGAAGGCTATCGCCGGATGGTGTGCGTGGAAGCGGCCAACACGGTGTACGACGCGGTGACCGTGCCGGCCGGGGGAACAACGGAACTGGCTGCGGTCTACGAATGCGGACCTGCGTGATATCAAAGACCGTGGTTCCTGATTGGGTGGCCCAGCTCACCCGGGTATCCAGTCGACGAGCGCGGCTCTGTCATGCGGCCTGCTGGTATCTCAGCTTGTTGCCTCGCTCGTCGAACTGGCTTCTATTGCGCCCGGATCGACAATCACATCAGCGGATATCTAGGGGAACTGGCATGGCGCGGCTCGACGAGCACACGAAACGCATTCTGACGACGCACACGGGCAGCCTGCCGCGGCCCGACGATCTCTCGCATTTGCTGTTTGCGAAGATGACCGGGAAGCCCTTCGAAGCCGCCGCACTGGCGAAGAGCACGCGCGCGGCCGTCGCCCTCACCGTGAAGACACAGACCGATCTGGGCATCGATATCGTCAGCGATGGCGAGCAGTCGAAGGCGAGTTTCCAGATCTACGCGACGGAGCGGCTGGCGGGCATCGAGGCGATCACGCCCAAGCCCGGCGAGCGCGTGACGCGCGAGAACGTGGCGTTTCCCGCGTTCTATAGGGGAGGCGTTCATTCGGGCTCCGCGCGTGCGCGGTTCGCCTGCACCGGCCCGATCAAATATACCGGCCATGCGCAGTTGAAGGCCGATCTCGACAACCTCAAGGCAGGGCTGGCCGGCCGCGATCCCGTCGACGTGTTCGTGCCGTCGGTTTCGCCGTCGAGCTGCGCGGGGCTGATGGAAAACCGCTTCTACAAGACCGACGACGAGCACGTCGCCGCTGTCGCCGAAGCCATGCGCGAGGAATACGAGGGTATTGTCGCGGCCGGCTTCCAGGTGCAGATCGACGATCCCCGACTTGCCATGCACTACATGCTGACGCCCGGCGAGAGCGTGGAGCAGGCACGGACGTGGGCGGCGCGCCGCATCGAGGTGCTGAACCATGCGCTACGCAACATCGCGCCGGAGCGCGTACGCCATCACACCTGCTACGGCATCAACCTGGGGCCACGCACCAGCGATATGGAGATGAAGCATCTCGCCGACCTGATCGTGACGATTCGCGCGCGCTACTATTCGTTCGAGATGGGCAACCCGCGTCACGAGCACGAATGGCGCGTGTGGGAGAACGTGAAGCTGCCCGAGGGCAAGGTGCTGGTTCCCGGCTGCATTACCCATGCTTCGGTGATCGTGGAGCATCCCGATCTCGTGGCGGAGCGGATCGTGCGGCTGGCGCGCATCGTCGGCCGCGAGCGCGTGATCGCCAGCAGCGATTGCGGTTTCGCCTCGACCTTGGCGCCCGACAAGCCGCCGGAGATCGAGCCCGAAATCGTGTGGGCCAAATTCGAAAGCCTCGCGCTTGGCGCACAACGCGCGACAAAGGAGTTGTGGGGGTAGGCCAACATTCCCTGCCCCTCCTCTTGGAGGGGTGAGGGGGCGGCGGGCTTTCGCCACAACGTCTGGGGAACGAGGGTTTGTCAGGGGCACAACGGAAGCTGACGTAGAGTCAAGCTCTGGACGCGATCACGTTGGCGCTGAGAGAGATCTCGCCGGAGGCACGACACCTCACGCAGCGGACGTTATCGACGACGCAACGAGTGGCCCCGGTTGCATCCGGGAAAATGTCGGCTGTTATAGAGCTGGGTCCAGCACGGTCCTTTGCTGCCTTGGCGGCGGCGTGAGGTCGCGTGCGTTGCTGTCTCATCTCGTTGTCTTAAGTCTTTTCGGAGGGCTGTGCCTGTCGTAGACTTTCCACCCGATGCGCGCCCGATGTTGGGCATAAGGGTGCTGCTTCGAGACCAGTCTGGCTAGGAGGAAACGCGGGTGCTGAACCTTCGGGTGATGAGCATTGCGGCGATCACGCCATCGATCAAAGAGATCGAGCTCGCCGCCGAGCATGGCGGCGCGCTGCCGTCGTTCACGGCCGGCGCGCATATCGACGTCACGCTCGGCAACGGCATGGAGCGCTCCTACTCGCTGCTCAACGATCCCGCCGAGACGCATCGCTATCAGATCGCCGTACTGCGCGATGCGGACAGCCGCGGCGGCTCTGTCTGGATGCACGACCAGCTGCGCGAGGCCGACCCGATCGCCTCAACCGAACCGATCAACAACTTCGCGCTGAACGAAGCCGGCGAGACGCACGTTCTCATAGCTGGCGGCATCGGCATCACGCCGCTGCGCTCGATGGCGCACCGGTTGCTGGCGCTCGGGGCGAACTTCAGCCTGCACTACTGCGCACGCGACCGGCAGCGCGCGGCCTATCTGAGCGAGCTCGAGAGCCAACTTGGTCAGCGCCTTCACGTCCACCTCGACGGCGGCGATCCCGCGCGTGGCATCGACGTGGCCGCGCTGCTGTCGAAGCGGCCTCCTGCGGCGCACGTCTACGTGTGCGGACCTGCCGGACTCATTCGCAGCGTTCGCGAGGCGGCGAGGGACTGGCCCAAGGGCACCGTGCACTACGAATTGTTCCGCGGCGCGGAGGCCGACATCGCGCCGCGCGCCAACGATCACGGCTTTGAGATCCGGCTCGCCCGCGCGGACAAGGTGCTTGCTGTGCCGGCCGACACGTCGATCCTCGACGTGCTGCGCGCCCACGGCATCAAGATCAAGACGCTGTGCAAGGAAGGCGTGTGCGGGACATGCCGTGTGCGCCTGTTGTCGGGCCAGGCCGACCATCGCGACGAGGTTCTGACCGACGCGCAGCGGGAGCGCGAAATACAAGTCTGCGTCTCGCGCGCGATGCCGGGCGAGACCCTTGTCCTGGATCTGTGAGCTTTTAGCGAGCGCTGGAGAAAAGCATGACCACGTCGACCCCATCCCACGTCAAGCCGACGGGCCTCGTCAGCGGCACGTTCGTGACGACGGATATCAAGCGCGCGCGGCGCATGTGCGAGGAATTACTGGGGCTCGAGTGCGTCGAGCCGGAAAGGGGCACGCTGATCGTTCGCGAGAGCGGGCACCAACCGGGCGGGCCACTCGCAGGCAGGCCGTTCTGGGTGCTGGAGGCGCACGAGGTCGCCTCCATCGAGGTGCCGCAGGAGATGCTCAACCACTGGGGCGTGTTCGTGTCGAGCCAGGCGGCAGTCGATGCGGCGTTCGAGAAGGTCGATGCGCGGCAGAAGGACTTCGGACTGGGCCGCGTGCAGAAGCCGCGCTTCCGGCACGGCTCGTACGCGTTCTACTTCGTCGACGGCGACAGCAACTGGTGGGAGATCGAGTACCGCACGCCGGAGCTGGTCTACACGGCGCTGCGCGAGAAGGGCGATCAGCACTGAGGCCGACAACTCGACAAACAATCCAGGGAGGACGGAAATGAGAAGGCCAGAGCCGCTGATCAAGCCGGAGCTGCTGTCGCACGGTACCATCGAGTGCAGCGACATTCCCGCCACGCGCCGCTTCCTGACCGAATTCTTGGGGATCGACGTGGTGCGCCCGCTGCCCGAGGCGCAATACCTCTGGAAAGGCGGCCCGTGGTCGGTCGTCTGCGTCTGCGTAGAGGATGCGGAGGCGAAGGACCAGGGGCCGCAGAACCGCTTCAAGCTGTCGGTGTCGAGCGCGACAGAGGTCGATGCCGCGCACGCCGCCGCACTGACGCAGAAGGCCGCCTACGGCATCCGCCATGTCGAGCCGGTCGAGGAGCGCGGCGGCATCCGGTCGTTCAAACTGCAGGACCTCAACAAGCACTGGTGGGAGATTACCAGCGCCGGCCAGCGCCACTACGAGCAGCTGTTCGCGCGCGGCGATGCGGTAGAGAGGGCGTCATGATCGCAAAGCTCGCGCGCGCCGCTGCGGCGCTCGTCCTGACTGCGGCGCCGGCATTCACGGCAATGGCGCAGGGTGCATTCCCCAATCGGCAGCTGACGATCGTCGCGCCGACCGGCCCCGGCTCCGTGCCCGATACGCTGCCGCGGCTATTGGGCGAAAAGCTCAAGCTCCGCTGGGGGCAGAACGTCATCATCGAGAACAAGCCGGGCGCGACCGGGAACATCGCCGCCGAATTCGTCTATCGCGCGGCGCCCGACGGCTACACTCTTTTGTCGGCGTTTCCCGGTCCGGTCGCCATCAACCAGCATCTGTTCTCCAAGCTCAACTTCGATCCCGTCGGCCTCGTGCCGATCACGGTCGCGACGACAGCGCCCAACGTTCTCGCGGTCAATCCGAAGGTCAAGGCCGGCACGCTCGCGGAATTGATCGCAGAGGCCAAGGCCGACCCGCAGAAGTTCACCTATGCCTCGCCGGGCGTCGGGGGCACCCCGCACCTGGCGATGGAGATGCTGAAGGTCGCGGCGGGAATCAACGCACGGCACGTATCTTACTCGAAAGGGCTGACGGCAGCGATCCTCGATGTCGTCGGCGGCAGTGTCGACATCGTGTTCGGCAACCTGACCGACGTGCTGCCACAAGTGCAAGGCAACAACTTGCGGGCTCTCGCTGTCGGCAGCAAGGCGCGGCTCGAGGAGTTGCCCGGCGTGCCGGCCGTGATCGAGACGTTCCCCGGCTTCCTCAACGATGCGTTCTATGGCTTCGTCGCGCCCCCCGGCACGCCGGCCGAGATCGTCAAGCAGCTCAACGCCGCGTTCGTGGCGGCATTGCGTGAGCCCGACATCACCGCGCGGTTGAAGGCGCTGGGGCTCACGGTCGTCGCCAACTCGCCGGAGGAAGCGGGCGCGTTCATCCGCGCGGAAAGCCAGCGCTGGCGCGACATCATCGTCAAGGCGGGCATCAAGGGGCCCTAGCCAAGTGTTCCGCTGTTCCGCGTCGCATATCTTGGGGCGCGCATCATCGCCCAGCGATGCTCAGCACCGCCGCTCGACCCAACATCACGCAACGAAAAAAATTATCTTCCGTTCGCCATTTGAAGTGGCCGACCTTGGCCACCGGCGTCGCTTGCGCCTATGCTGCATTGGACAGGAACGCACGGAGGCACGCACGCCATGGACTTCGAGTTGCCCGAGGAGCTGAAGGCCCTCAAACAGACCCTGCGGAACTTCGTCGACAAGGAGATGATCCCGATCGAGCGCAACACGCTCGAAGGCGGCCGCCTCAAACCCGACATCGAAAAACACTTGAAGGAAAAGGCCAAGCCCCTCGGCCTCTGGCTGTTCGACGTGCCCGAGGAGCTCGGCGGCCAGGGCTTCGGGATGCTGGCCCGCGTGGTCGTATGGGAAGAAACCTCCCGTTCCATTGCGCTGCCATCGCGTGCCGCCGCGCTGTTCAGCCCCGATGTCAGCCCGATCCTGCTCGGCCTCACCGGTGCGCTGCGCGAGAAGTATCTGATGCCGGTGCTGCGCGGCGAGAAGAAGAGCTGCTTCGCCCAGACCGAGCCCGACGCCGGCGCCGATCCTGCCGGCATGCGCACCCGGGCCGAGAAGACCGATGGCGGCTACGTCATCAACGGCTCGAAACGCTTCATCACTGGCGCTGGCACGGCGGACTTCGCTCAGGTGTTCGCCAAGTTCAAAGGCGAGGACGGCAAGGACACCGTAAATTGCTTCATGGTCGACATGAAGACACCAGGCATCAAGCTTGGCCGCCAACTCGAGTTGATGGTCGACGACCGCCCCTGGGAGATCTTCTTCGAGAACGTGTTCGTGCCCGACGACCAGCGCGTCAGCTCCGGCCGCGAAGGCGCGAAGCTCGCACAAGCCTGGCTCAACGCAGGTCGTCTGCGCCATGGCGCGCGCTCGGCCGGCGTAATGGACCGCTGCCTCGAACTGGCCTGCACCTACGCCAATCAGCGCAAGACCTTCGGCGCACCGTTAGCCGACCGCCAGCTCATTCAGGACATGATCGCCGACACCGCGATGGAACTGCATCAGTTGCGGCTGATGGTCTATCACGCCGCCTGGAAGTTCGATTCCGGCCAGGACATCCGCGACGAGGCCTTCATGTGCAAGGTGTTCGGCGACGACCGCTCGTTCCGTTCGGCCAGCCGCTGCATGCAAATCCACGGCGGCATGGGCCTCTCGAAGGAATTGCCGATCGAGCGTCTGTTCCGCGATCAACGCAGCATGATGATCACCGAAGGCCCCAACGAAGTCCTCAAGATGTCATATGCCCGGCGCGTGCTGGCGAAGTACAAGTAGCCCGCGCTTGCCCCTACCTGAGCAGGCTGCGGTCTCCGGACCTATACGGCTTGATCTCGGCACACGATCGTGCTCGTAACCGCACACTCCAAATCAAACCGTCAACGCCCCACGATCACACACGTGTCACCCGAACGCTGCACACCCGCCGACGTCCGCAAATGAACGACTTACAAGAGCCTGAAGCGATGGACACACCTGCACAGCATACCCAGACGCTCATTCGCCGGTACTTCGACGCCTTCAATCAGGGCGATCAAGACGGCATGCTCGCGTGCCTTGCCGACGACGTAGTGCACGACGTCAACCAGGGCGAGCGCCGCGAAGGCAAGGAACGGTTCCGCGCGTTCCTGGCGCGCATGGCCCACCACTACAAAGAGAGCCTCGACGGCATTACATTGATGGTATCGACCGATGGCGCGCGCGCAGCAGCCGAATTCAACGTAACCGGCAACTATCTCGTCACGGAGACCGGATTGCCCGACGCAAAAGGCCAGCGCTACGCCCTGCCCGGTGGTACGTTCTTCGCCGTGAAGGACATGCGCATCACACGCGTGACAACCTACTACAATCTGACCGAATGGATCATGCAGGTCAGCGGAGACATCTGAAATGCCGGCAATGCCAGGCTTACGCATCGAGGCCCTGACGGGACCGGCCATCGCGCCGGCCCTGGCCGAGGTAGCGCGCCTGCGCATCGAAGTCTTCCGCGAGTGGCCATATCTCTACGATGGCACGCTCGACTACGAAGTAAGCTATCTGGCCGGCTTCGCGAGCGCCACGGATGCCGTTGTCGTGGCCGCTTACGACGGTGACCGCATGATCGGTGCCGCCACCGCCGCCCCGCTGACGGGACATACGGAGGCGTTCGGCGCGCTGTTCGCCAAGCGCGGCCTCGATCCCGACCGCGTCTACTACTGCGGCGAGTCGGTGGTCCTGCCCGCTTATCGCGGCAAAGGCCTGGGCAGCGCCTTCTTCGATCGCCGGGAGGAGCACGCGCGCTCCTGCTCCAGCGCCAAGGGCCCGTTCACGCACATCGCATTCTGCAGCGTGATGCGCTCGGCAAGCGATCCGCGTGTACTCGCCAGCTATCGACCCCTCGACGCATTCTGGATCAAACGGGGTTACCGGCAGGTCGAAGGTTTAGTCGGCACATATAAATGGAAAGAGATCGGCGCCAACGTCGAAAGCATGAATCAAATGCAGTTCTGGATGATGGCGCTGTGATCTCGCCGCCTGCGTCCGTCTCCATTGCGGCGGCGCAGTATCCGCTCGATGCCGCCGCAAGCTTCGACGCGTGGACAGGGAAGGTCTCGCGTTGGGTTGCGGACGGCGCAGCATCAGGGGCGCAACTTCTCGTTTTTCCCGAGTACGGTGCGATCGAAGTCGCAGCAACGCGCGGCGCAGCGGTGACATCGGATCTTGCCGCGACGTTAGCCGCTGTATCGGATGCCCAGGCCGAGATGGCGCGGGTGTGGTCGACGCTCGCCGCCCGCCATCGCGTTCACATCCTGGCTCCCAGCGGGCCGGAGCGTCGCGAGCAGAGCTACGTCAACGCTACGAGATTGTTCGCGCCTGGAGGCAGCATCGGCGTTCAGGAAAAACTGATCCTGACGCCGTTCGAGCGCCAGTGGGGCATGGCTGCGGGGCGCGGTCAGCGCGTGTTCGAAACCGCGCTCGGACGGATCGGCATCGCGATCTGCTACGACAGCGAATTCCCGTTGCTGGTGCGGGCACTGGCGGAGGCGGGCGCAGACATCGTGCTGATCCCCTCCTGCACGGAACATGCATCGGGGTTTTATCGCGTGCGAACATCCGCGATGGCGCGCGCGCTCGAAAACCAGATCGCGACGGTAATGTCGCCAACCATCGCAGAGGCGGCGTGGTCGCCCGCGGTTGACCGGAACTACGGCGCCGCCGGGATATTCGTGCCCGCCGACGTCGCGCTCTCGATGAATGGCATCCTCGCAGAAGGCGTGGCCAACGCGCCGGGATGGATCACGGCGGCCGTCGATCTTGCTGCCCTGGTCCGCCTGCGTGAGACCGGCGAAATGCGCAACCGGCGAG
>CAMDPA010000199.1 GCA_945903565.1 Devosia equisanguinis
AAAGGCATCGGCCGGATCGCCGCGCGGGTGTTCGAGCAGCTCGTCACGCACCCGCCGCGGACGATGCGGATGCTGGTCGACGAGACGAGGCGTTGTAGATGGTACGGGTCAGTTCAGAGGACGACCTGAGCCAAGGGGATAGGTATGGAGCGACACGGTCGAGCGCGAGCCGTCGCGCGCGGGGATCAAGGGTGTTTCGTTCGCCACCTTCGCATCGGCGGCAGCCCTCATGTTCTCCGGCTACAGCTTGTGGTCGACATCCCTGCAGCAGCCGGAATTACGCGCGTTCGTGCCTCCGGTGATCCACTACGCCGCCCCCTATCAGAACAATAACTTCGAGGTGCTGGTGATCCCGGTGACGTTGACCAATGAGGGCGCGCGCACCGGTACGGTGCTTTCGATGGAGCTTGCTGTCACTGATCCGCGCACCAAGGAGACCAAGTATTTCTATGCCGCCGACTTCGGGCGCTGGTCGATGGAGCGGACAAGAACCAATGCTTACCAGCCGTTCGCTCCGATTTCTCTTGTCGGGCGAGCCAGTCGCACGGAAACCGTTCTGTTCTATACGCGGGGTGAACAGGAAAAACCGCCTCAGCTCATTCGCGAGCTGGGCAGCTACCATTTCAAGCTCCGATTGGAAGAAGCGGGCGTCGAGGATTTCGGCGTGTTCGACCGGTTCTGGAAGCGCGAAAGCCGTGAACTCGTGTTCGAGCGCGAGCTGAAATTCTACGATGCTCGCGCTTTCACCGCGGGCACCTTGCCGATGTACGCCAAGGACTGGAAGTCCAGCGTACGGCCGTAATAACCGAAGACTGGACGGCGCTCAGCGATTGAGCGCCATCACGAGGGCGGCGACGCTGCCGTTGTCTGCGATGTACTTCTCGAACAAGTCCTTGAGGAACGGCGTCATCCAGAAGTCGCCGAGCAGCACCTGCACCTTGGCGTCGCGGACTTTGTATCCGGCGCCGGCGGGCTGCAGCAGCCACTGTACATCGTAACTTTGGCCGTCTCTCAAATGCACCTTGGTGTCGACCATCACGCCGGCATTCACGCGGCGGCTGGGCCCAAGAACCTGCAGGTGGGAAACTTGGTACTTCTGCGATTCAGTCGCGGCGTACTTGGAAATGAACCTCACCATGCCCACGAAATAGCCGCTCTTGTCCTCCGGCCGCAGCTTCGCTTGGTGCGAGCCGAGCGCGTAGGTTCCGATGGCGCCGATGTTGGCGTGCCTGTTGAACGTGTCGGAGAATGTCTTGATGTCGCCAGCCTTGTTGGCCGCGATCAGATCCCGAGCCATGCGCTGCACGTACTGGCCGGCCGCATCCTCGTTGGCAAGCGCCTGCGATGGTTGTGCGAAAACACTCGCCAGCGCCAATGCGAAGACCATAAGGCCGCGCATCACTGGGAATAAAACGGCTTGCAAGACGCCACGCGTGCTCATGTTGGTCGATCCCTCGATCCACTTTGAATAGTGTACTGGCGAACGCAACTGCATCATACGCAAAAACCCGATGCCGGGCCTGCGCAACCAATCCAGGATAGAAGACTGGGTTGCCACCATGCCATGCCGCAGCCATATGGCAGAGGCACGGCAGAAAAGCGAAATCGTTATGTTGATCGGTACCGAAGTAGCTTCGGTCCGCGACGCTCAGGCTGCTTGGGCGCGGAGCTCGGGGCCGGCATCACTATGTGCGGCCACGCGACGGCGCTGGTAAAGCGTCCGCGGCTGAACCTCCGTCATTCCAAGCATATAGGCGAAGTGGTCGGCGCCCTCCTTCGGATGGCGCGAGCCCAGATTGAGCAGAACGTCCTTGGCTGGGTCGGGGTGGACGAGAATAATCTCGTGGCGCGCTCCCGACAGAGTCGCGCGGATATGATGGGTTACACCACAGAACTGCGACAGCGGCGCGCTCCATTCCTCGGTGCGCAGAACGCCGCGGCGCTCCACGAACACCTGACCATCGGCGAGACGAACCTTGGTGCGCGCCCCAAGCCGCGCCAGACCAGCGCGCAAGGGATAGGAGAGGAGAGCGAGACCAACAGCCACGCCTGCGGCGAGCAGAAATGACGAGCCGATATGCTGGCCCAAGGTGTTGAAAACCTGTGGATTCGTCGCCGCATCCGCAGCGATAAGCCCAAGCGGAGTGAGCAAGACTGCCATCCCCAGAACGGAACAGGCGATCAGCAGCACGGCCTGAATTGACGGAGTTTTCAGCAGCAGCTCGGCCGAGGCACGGGCTGGGTCGACGGTCATCTCGACGTGAGAAAACGCTGCGATACGCATCGTTGGGAGCCCTTGTAGTCGCTGGATGGGACAGCCTTGGATAACCCGTTTACCTTCAGAAAGGGTTGCCAAAAAGACACCTTGAGGGCGCGGCCGTGGCAAGCCCCGCAAGATTTATTCCATACGCCATGGAATTGAGCGGCGGGTGAACCGCTGGATTCCGAGAGCCGGTGGCCAACCGGAGTAGGTTGACGCCGCTCTTGACATATAAAGATATGTTTATATGCTGCATCCGAGCGTTGGGGTGCAAGTGAAACATGTCCAATCCGATTGATTCAGGTGCGTTGGTGACGCTGTTGAAGGCAGCCGCAGAGCCCACGCGGCTGCGGATCCTTCAGTTGCTGGCCCATGGCGAGTTCAACGTGAAGGATCTGACCCGCATCCTCGGGCAGAGCCAGCCGCGCATCAGCCGCCATTTGAAGCTGTTGGCGGAGGCCGGGCTGATCGAGCGGGTGCGGGAGGGAAGCTGGGCCTATTTCCATTTGGCGGAGCGGTCGCCGGCTGGGCAGCTTGGCCGGTTGCTCGTCGATGCGATCGAGCAGCGGTCGGATGGGTTGGCCGCTCGTGACGCGGGCCGGGCAGTGGCGCTGAAGCGCGAGCGCGAGGAAGTAGCCCAGCAATTCTTCCTGGCGCACGCGGCGGAGTGGGACAGCATACGCTCGCTGCACGTGGAGGAAGCGCAAGTCGAGGTGGCGGTTCAGCGCGCGCTAGGTGGTCGTCCACACCCTTTCCTGGTCGATCTAGGTACGGGAACCGGTCGCATGCTGGAGATGTTGGCTGGAACCTACGACCGGGCCCTCGGCATCGACGCCAGCCATGCCATGCTGGCCTATGCCAGGGCCAAACTCGACCGGGCGCGCCTTGCAAATACGCAGGTCCGGCAAGGTGACATCTGCAACTTGAATATCGACGACGGCGCCGCCGATGCGGTGATCATGCACCAGGTCTTGCACTTCCTGGCGACCCCTTCACGCGCGATCGAAGAGGCCGCTCGGATCCTGGCGCCGGGTGGCCGCCTCGTTCTGGTCGACTTCGCACCGCATGAACTTGATTTTTTGCGTGATGATTTCGCACACGTGCGGCTCGGGTTTGCCAAGGCCGAAATCGCCGCGTGGCTTGAAACAGCCGGTTTGGATCTCGTCTCGGTCGAAGAGCTGGTTCCGCCAGCGGGTGAGGCCGAACCCGGACCGTCTGGACGCGAAAGCGCCAAGAAGCTGACAGTCTCGATCTGGATCGCTGACCGCTCGGCGAGGATCGGACACCGGCGCGGCGAAGCGCGTGCCGTGACCGCGGAAGTGGAGGATGCACTATGAGCGTGCCAACGCATGAGCGCCGCAGCCGGATGCTCGGTTCGGGCGAGATCCAGGTATCGTTCGAATTCTTCCCGCCCAAGACGCCAAAAATGGAGGAGGCGCTGTGGGGCGCCATCGGCCGGCTGGAGCCGATGCGGCCGGAGTTCGTATCGGTCACATACGGCGCGGGCGGCACGACGCGGGAGCGCACGCACGCGACGGTTTCAAGGATCGTGCGCGAGACGATGGTGGTGCCGGCGGCGCATCTCACCTGCGTGCAGGCGACGCGTGAGGAAGTGGATAGCGTGGCGCGCGCCTATTGGCAGGCGGGTGTCCGGCATGTCGTGGCGTTACGTGGCGACCCGCCCGCTGGCCCCGGCACGCGGTACGAGCCCCATCCCAATGGATACGCGAATGCCGCTGACTTGGTCGCGGGATTGCGACGGTTGGCGAAATTCGAGATCTCGGTAGCGGCCTACCCGGAGAAACATCCCGAGAGCCCGTCGGGAGATGCCGACCTCGACAATCTCAAGGCCAAGATCGACGCGGGGGCGACGCGCGCCATCACGCAGTTCTTTTTCGATAACGGTCAATATCTGCGGTTCATGGACCGCGTGCGCGCAAAGGGCATCACGGTGCCGATCGTGCCGGGCATCGTGCCGATCCACAATTTCAAGCAAGTCGCGAGTTTCGCCGCACGCACCGGCGCGACGATGCCGGAGTGGATGGCGCGCCGCTTCGAGGGCCTCGACGACGACCCCGCGACCGCCCCGCTGGTCGCGGCTGCGGTTGCGGCCGAGCAAGTGCTCGATCTCGTCGACCACGGCATTCGGCATTTTCATTTCTACACGCTGAACCGCGCCGATCTCGTCTACGCGATCTGCCATCTGCTGGGACTTCGAGCCGCCGGTCCGCAAGTTGTTTCAAGCAAGGAGGCCGTGGGCGCATGACACGTGATCAACGGATCGCCGCGCTGAAAGCCACGGCCGCCAAACGCATTCTCATCATCGATGGCGGGATGGGCACCGAGATCCAACGGCGCAAGCTGGAGGAGGCGGACTATCGCGGCGCGCGCTTCAAGGATTGGCAGCGCGACGTGAAGGGCAACAACGATCTGCTCTCGCTCTCGCAGCCGGGGCTGCTGCGCGAGATTCACGACAGCTACCTGGCGGCCGGCGCCGACATCATCGAGACCAACACGTTCAACGCGCAGACGATCTCGATGGCCGACTACGGCATGGAGGCCTTGGCGGCCGAGATCAGTTTCGAAGCCGCACAGATCGCGCGTGCAAGCGCCGATGCGTGGACCGCCAAGACACCCGATCAGCCCCGCATCGTCGCCGGCGCGCTGGGACCGACGAACCGAACCGCCTCGATTTCGCCCGACGTCAATAATCCCGGTTTTCGAAACGTCTCGTTCGATGCGCTTCGGGTGGCCTATGTGGAGCAGACCCGCGCGCTGATCGAGGGCGGCGCCGACGTGATCCTGATCGAGACCGTGTTCGACACGCTCAACGCCAAGGCCGCCGGTGTCGCGGTGCTGGAGGCGTTCGACGAGACGGGCATCGAGCTTCCGTTACTGATCTCCGGCACGATTACCGATCGCTCCGGGCGCACCTTGTCGGGGCAGACGCCGGAAGCGTTCTGGTATTCGATGCGGCACCTGAAGCCGTTTGCGATCGGCCTCAATTGCGCGCTCGGCGCAGAGGCGATGCGGCCATATATCGCCGAAATCGCCGCCGTCGCCGATACCTACGTGCTGGCCTATCCGAACGCGGGTCTGCCCAACGCGATGGGCGAATACGACGAGACGCCCCACGACATGAGCTGTCAGATCGAGCCGTGGGCGGAGCAGGGTATCCTCAACATCGTGGGCGGTTGCTGCGGCTCGACCCCCGAGCACATCGCCGAAATCCGCGCCCACGTGTCGAAACATCCCCCGCGCAAGGTTCCGGAACTTCCGGTGCGGATGCGGCTCTCCGGGCTCGAACCGTTCGTGCATGGATAGGGGCTTGGATTTCGGTGCAGCACCTCGATGATCTTGAACAGCGCGTGATCGCGGTCATTGCCAAGCAGACGGGATTGCAGCGCGACCGGATCAAGCCGGAAATGTTGGTCGAGCATGAGTTGGGTTGCACGGGTGAGGATGCCTGGGATTTGATGGAAACCATGCAGCGTGAATTTGGGATCGACATGACTGGGATTGACCTCAACCGGCATTTCGACCGCGAGGGTGGCGTTGGTTGGCCTTTGGTCGTGATCCTCGTCGTGGCGCTCCCGTTCAGCCTGATGTCGATGCCGCCGATTGGATCGGTTTACCGGGTGATCGGTTATGTGGCCTAACCGGGCTGGCTATTCGCCTTCACCTATGTCTGCTGGTGCACGGCGATCGGTTGCGGGACGAGGTTCCTGCCATACGCACGCGCTCGGCGCACTGGCCGCATTGGTGTCACGGTTCAGGACCTGATCAACGCCGCGCGGACGAAAAAGTGGCCGTTGCCGGCGGACGTTAGCAGCTGGCGGTTCCACGCCCGAGCGTGACGGTTGAAATGGGATTCCAAGCAAATGACCACAGCCACCACATCCTCCGCCGCCACCGCCTTTATCAATATCGGCGAGCGCACCAACGTCACGGGCTCGGCGAAGTTTCGCAAGCTGATCGAGGCGGGCGACTATCAGGCTGCACTCGCGATCGCGCGCCAGCAGGTCGAGAGCGGCGCTCAGATCATCGACGTCAACATGGATGAAGGCCTGCTCGATTCCGAAGCGGCGATGGCGCTGTTTCTCAATCTTGTCGCCACCGAGCCCGATATCTCGCGTGTGCCCGTGATGATCGATTCCTCCAAGTGGAGCGTGATCGAAGCGGGCCTCAAGTGCGTGCAGGGCAAGCCGATCGTCAACTCGATCAGCATGAAAGAGGGCGAGGCGGCATTCCTGGAGCAGGCGCGCAAGGTGCGCCGCTACGGTGCGGCGGTTGTGGTGATGGCGTTCGACGAGCAGGGGCAGGCAGATACGGCGGATCGCAAAGTCGATATCTGCACGCGTGCCTATAAATTGCTGACCGAAGAGATCGGCTTCCCACCGGAAGACATCATTTTCGATCCGAACTGCTTCGCGGTCGCCACCGGCATCGCCGAGCACAACAACTACGGCGTCGATTTCATCGAGGCGACGCGGCGCATCAAACAGACGCTGCCGCATGTGCATGTGTCCGGCGGCATCTCGAACCTGTCGTTCTCGTTCCGCGGCAACGAAACCGTGCGCGCGGCGATGCATTCCGTGTTTCTGTATTACGCCATCTCCGCCGGCCTCGACATGGCCATCGTCAACGCAGGCGGCTTGCCGGTGTACGACGACATCGATCCGGAATTGCGCGACGCGTGCGAGGACGTGATCCTCAACCGGCGGCCTGATGGAACCGATCGGCTGTTGGCGATTGCCGGCCGCTTCAAGGGCCAGACCGCTGTTCCCAAGGAGCAGGAATTGCTCTGGCGCAGCGGCACGGTCGACGAGCGCTTGAAGCACGCGCTGGTGCACGGCATCACCGAATTCATCGAAGCCGACACGGAGGAGGCGCGGCGAGCCGCCGAGAAGCCGTTGCACGTGATCGAAGGCCCGCTGATGGCCGGCATGAACGTGGTCGGCGACCTGTTCGGCGCGGGCAAGATGTTTCTGCCGCAGGTCGTGAAATCCGCGCGCGTGATGAAGCAGTCCGTCGCCTATCTGCAACCTTTCCTGGAGGCCGAGAAGAAGCTGTCGGGTCTCGATCAGAAGCCGGCGGCCGGCAAGATCATCATGGCGACGGTGAAAGGCGATGTGCACGATATCGGCAAGAACATCGTCGGCGTCGTGCTCCAGTGCAACAACTACGAAGTCATCGATCTCGGCGTGATGGTGCCGGTGGCGAAGATCCTCGAGGCCGCCAAGCGCGAGAACGCTGATATCATCGGCCTGTCGGGTCTTATTACGCCGTCGCTCGACGAGATGTGCAACGTCGCCGCCGAGATGGAGCGCACCGGTTTCAGTTGCCCGCTGCTGATCGGCGGGGCGACGACGAGCCGGGTTCACACCGCCGTCAAGATCGCGCCGAACTACAAGCGCGGTCCCGCGATCTATGTGACGGACGCGAGCCGCGCGGTCGGCGTGGTTTCCACGTTGTTGTCGGAAACCGACAGGGCCGGCTACATCGAAGGCATCCGCGCGGATTATGTGAAAGTGCGCGAAGGCTATCAGCGCGGCGAAGCGAACAAGGCGCGGATTCCGCTGACCGCCGCGCGCGCGAACCGTTTCAAGATCGATTGGTCCGGTTACACGCCACCACGGCCGTCCGTGATCGGCTCAAAGGCGCTGCTCGATTATCCGCTGGCCGAGCTTGTGCCCTACATCGACTGGTCGCCGTTCTTCGCCACGTGGGAATTGCGCGGGCGTTATCCCGCGATCCTCGACGACAAGATCGTCGGCGTGGAGGCGCGCAAGCTGCTGATCGATGCGCAGGCGATGCTCAAGCGCATGGTCGACGAGCGCTGGTTGAAGGCCAATGCCGTGGTCGGGTTCTGGCCGGCCAATGCGGTCGGCGACGATATCGAGCTGTACGCTGATGGCGAGAATCCCGAGCGCATCGCGGTGTTTCACACCCTTCGCCAGCAGATCGCGCGCGACGCCAAGAACGAGCGCGCGCATACGGCGCTTGCGGACTTCGTCGCGCCCAAGGACAGCGGGATTACCGACTACGTCGGCGCCTTCGCCGTCACCACGGGCATCGGCGAGGAGGAGGCGCTGGAGCGTCATCTCGCCAAGACCGACGACTACGGCCGCATCATGCTGAAGGCGCTCGCCGACCGCCTCGCCGAGGCCCTGGCAGAGCGGATGCATGAGCGCGCGCGACGCGAGTTCTGGGGGTATGCGGCCGACGAGACGCTATCCACCGACGACCTGATCACCGAGAAATATTCCGGCATTCGCCCAGCGCCGGGTTATCCCGCCCAGCCCGATCACACGGAAAAGGCGACGATCTTCCGCCTGCTCGACGCGGAGCGCGTGGCCGGCATAACGCTCACCGAAAGCTATGCGATGTGGCCGGGCGCGGCGGTGTCGGGTCTCTATATCGGCCATCCCAAGAGCCACTACTTCGGCGTCGGCAAGGTCGAGCGCGATCAGGCCGAGGACTACGCCCGCCGCAAGGGCTGGACCATCGACGAGTGCGAGCGCTGGCTCGCGCCGGTGCTGAACTACGAACCGCAGAGCCGGAAGGCGGCGGCTTGAGGGAGAAGCGCGCGGCTCACGTAGTCCCTGAATACTCAGATCTGCCACAATGATAGTGCGATGGATCAAACCATTCTGTCACGATCGACGACAGCTGGTGTGGGGCCTTGGGCATGCGGATTGGGTTCAAGCGACTTCTGGCGGCTAGTGTTCTGTCGGCGCTGCTCACGCCACACGCACAGGCGCAACAGGCTGTCGACGACTCCTGGCTTTACCAAAGGGTCTCCGAGATCGGTTCGACGAGGTCATTGCAAGGCCGTAAGATCGCAGACCTCCGCAGTCATCTCATGGCTACGTTAGGTTGGTCGTTTCCGGTCACGGCCATGGACCGCGAAATCGCCGCGCAGGTGTCGATGGCATCGCATGCCAGCCGGGAACTTGAGCGGATCTTCGCTCACTACCTCGATGGCGATGGCCGTGTTACCAAAGCCGAGTTCGAGATTTCTCTGCGCCAGCAAGAAAAGGCGTTAGGACGGATCGCAAAAAAGCTGAATCGTGATCTGTGTGCGTGCGACCGTGTGACTCGGCAGCGCGGGATTCCTTGTCCCGGCGAACAGTCGTACGCCGTTGCATGATCGACAGACAAGCCATTCGGCAAAGATGGGAAGCCGTC